>JAYPTI010000081.1:1419-15196 GCA_038133505.1 Alphaproteobacteria bacterium | reverse complement strand
TCATAGGAAATTCGTCCCGCCGGCAGATAGAACATCTGTATGACGGCGCCGCCTTTCACTTCGGGATAATGGTGGCTCCCGGGGAGCGGGCGACGTCCATCCGCCGTAGCACCAGCCGTTCGGGCCGGACACCGCGGCGCCCTCGGTGATCGGCACGATGAGGTTGATCTCGCCATAGGGGTGACCGTGATACTGGCCCCGGAACACCTCCTCGCTGTCCATGTAGACCAGCGTGATGCTGAAGTGGAAGGTTTCCGGGGTCGGCTCCAGCAGCTTGCTGCGCCTGTAGGTGGCCCCGCCGACTTCCTCGTTCGCCGCCCACCCCTCGGTCACGCCCTGTCTCGCCAGTCCGGCGATAGCATCGTAGATGTCGGAGCCGGGACCGCACTCGGCGTTCAGAAATTTCTCGAGCTCGTCGCCCGGCGTCCGGTTCTTGACCGTTTCCAGAAACGAGATGCTCGTATCGATCAGTTCCTGCCGTTGATCCATGCCAGCCTCCGTTCTCAGCTGTTGCGTTGCGGGGTTCGGAATCCCGAAAAATCCGCGATTTCGTCGAGCCGCGCGCGCCCCTGCACGCCGCGCGTCGCGTTTGCCGCCTCGTCGCCGACGCCCAGCGACATGCCGCAAACGAGAATTTCGGACGGCCCTATCGGAAGGTGCCGCCGGACGATCCCGTGATATTTGGAGAAGGTTTCCTGCGCGCAGGTGTCCCGCCCGCGGGATTTGGCCGACAGCATCACGTTCTGGACGAACATGCCCAGATCGAGCCAGCTGCCGATCTCGAGGTCGCGGGCAATCGTGAAGAAGATTCCGACCGGGGCGCCGAAGAAGCCGTAATTCTTCCCCGTCTGACGCAGGCGCCCTTCCGTATCGGCGTACGCGATACCGAGCGCCCCGTAGAAAATTTCGCCGAACTGCTTGCGGCGCGAGAGAAAGGGTTCGGGAAGCGAATCGGAATAATATTTGTACTCGGACGCATGCGCGTCGCGTTCGCTCTCGTGCGCCCGCAAGATTTCCGCCGAGATCGCGTCCTTGGCGGGGCCCGAGACGACATAGGCCTTCCAGGGCTGGATGTTCGCCCCGCTCGGCGCGTGCGCGGCAGCCAGCAGGATGGCCTCCACGGTTTCGCGTGCCACCGGCGTGGGCAGAAAGGCACGACACGCAAAGCGCCGCGCCATCACGTCCTCCACCGGATTGGCCGCAGGCTGTCCGGCGGCGCGAGCGAATTGAATTTCTTCTTCCATGACCATGCCTAGGTTAGGCGTCAACCGGAGTGGCGCAAAGTGAATTACCGTTTCCGCCGCGGCCTGAAGGCGCCGCTGGACGCCACCCCCGCGGCCGTGCCACCATTGCGCCTCGCCTCGCCCGGTAACCTAGAACGCGCGACAGGTGCCCGATGAGCAACGCCACGGACCCTCCGGCGACAACGCCGACGATCGACACCAAGCCGAAAACCCAGCGGCCGCGCATGTACAAGGTCGTGCTGCTGAACGACGACTACACGCCGCGCGAGTTCGTCGTGCAGGTCCTCAAGGCGGTCTTCCGGACGACCGAGGAAGAGGCCTACGTAATCATGATGACCGCGCACCAGCGCGGCACCTGCGTGGTCGCCGTCTATACGAAGGAAGTCGCGGAGAGCAAGGCGAAGGAAGCGACCGACCTCGGCCAGCAGGCGGGCCATCCCCTTTTCTTCTCGACAGAACCGGAGAAATAGAAGCATGGCGGACACGAACGCCCGGCTGGAAAACAAGGCGAGCGACGGCGGCCCGCAGCCCTGCCCGCCGCCGCACCCGACCCCGTCGAAGCCTTCCGCGGCGCCGCCGCCGTTGTCCTGCGACACGCATTGCCACGTGTTCGGGCCGCGCGACCGCTTCCCCTATTTCGAGGGCCGTCCCTACGACCCGCCCGAAGCGCCCTATGCCAAGCTGCGCGCGCTGCACGACCATCTCGATCTCGACCGCGCCGTCGTTGTGCAGTCGGCGATCCACGGCGTCGACAACGCAGCGATGCTCGATGCGCTGGCACAGTCGGGCGGGCGCTATCGCGGCGTCTGCAATCTGAGCGCGTCGTTTTCGGAGAAGGATATAGAAGCGATGCACGCGGCCGGCGTGCGCGGCGTGCGGTTCAATTTCGTCCGTTTCCTGGGCGGGCCGCCCGACCTCGGCGTCTTCAAGCGCGTCACCGATATGGTCGCCGACTTCGGCTGGCACGTGACGGTCCACGCGTGGACCGACGATCTGACCGAACACGCCGACCTGTTCGGCTCGCTCAAGCTGCCGGTGATGCTGGAGCACATGTGCCATATCGACCCGGAAGCGGGGCTCGACCAGGCGCCGTTCCGGCTGCTGCTCGAAGGCATCCGCGAACACGGCTGGTGGTCGAAGATCGCCAACGGCGACCGCGTCTCGAAAACGGGGCGTCCCTACAACGACGTCGTGCCGTACGCGCAGGCGATCATCGAGACGGACCCGGATCGCGTGATCTGGGGCACCGACTGGCCGCACCCGATGTATCGCGGCACGATCCCGGACGACGGCGAGCTGGTCGACCTGCTCTACAGCTACGCGCCGGACGCGGAAACGCTGAAAAAGATCCTCGTCGACAATCCGGCGCGGCTGTACGACTTCTAGGCGCCGCCGCCGAAAAAAAATCAGCCCAGATGCCGGCGGAAAAATGCGGCCATCGGCTCGAACGACGGCGGGCCGACCCGCGTTTCGTAGTCCACGTAGACGACGTCGATCTCGCCGCCGGCAGCGCGGTAGAGCCGCGCGAAACATTCCGGTTCGGTCTCGTTCCCATCGGTATCCGGGTCCGTGTAGTCGTGCACGATGTCCGGCGTTCCCTGCATCCACAGGACGGGCGGCGCTTCCGCCCTCTCGCCCCGCTCGAGCGCAAGCAGCGGGCTGCCCTCCGCCATCTCCGCCTCGTCCGCCCAGAACAGATGATGGTTTTCGACGATTTCCGCCTGGTCGTGGTGCGGTTCGGGGGCGAGTTCCTCCCAGCGGGCGGCTGCCGCGCCGGTCAGGTGCGCCTTGGTATGGCGATAGCGCGACAGGGGGTTGATCACCGGCCAGGCGATTCCGACGCAGCGGACCGACGCGTCCGGCGCCGCGCCCGAGGCCCCTTCGACGGGCAGCGCCGCATAGCGCGTATCGTCCGGCCGCATCGCCGCCAGCATCGCGAGATGCCCGCCGCTCGAAAAGCCCGACAGCGCGACGCGGCCGGGATCGATCCCGAGCTCGCCGGCGTGCGCCTTGCACCAGCGAATCGCATAGTTGATGTCGACGAGCGCGGACGGGTACCGGGCTGCGCCCTGCCGGAAATCGAGCGAGGCGACCGCGAAACCGCCGCGCGCCCACGCCTCGCCCTGCGCGTCGCACATCAGCCGGTCGCCGTGCGCCCATCCGCCGGGATGCAGGATTACGACCAGCGGCACGGGCTCCGATGAAACGGGTCGGAAGAAACGAAGCAGCTGCTCGCCGTCTGCGTGCCTGACATAGGCGATGTCGTCGATCGATATTTCCCGCAGGTCGCCGTCCATGCGCGTTTCTCCCCATCGGCGTATTGCGGACGACTATGGGTCCGCCGGTCGATGGAGGCCAGAATTTTCGGCAAGTGCGCCTATGGGAACGAAGGCCGAATGGCTCGGCGGATTTTTCAGGCTTCGGTCGCCATCGACAGCCGCACCTTCTCGCCGCGGAGGTCGTGCTCGCTGACCTCTCCGTCGCCGAGCGACAGCGTAAACGTCGTCGCAAGCGTCTGCGATGCGATGAGGTCGGCGAATTTCTCTGCCGATTCCAGCACCGTCGGCGAGGCGTCGATGCCGAGCGCGATGCGATCGGCGACGTGGAAGCCGGCGTCCTTGCGGGCGTTCTGGACGGCGCGGATCAGGTCGCGCGCGGTGCCTTCCTGCTCCTGGTCGGCGTCGACCGACGTGTCGACGACGATCGCGCCAGTCCCGCCGAACGGCTCTGCGTCGCCACCGTCGTCGCAGATCATGCGGAGTTCGAACTCGTTATCGGCAAGGTCTTCTCCGGCGACGCGCACGCCGCCGTCGTCCAGCATCTCGTAGTCGCCGGCCTTCGCCGCCGCCATTACGTCCTTCATTTTCTTGCCGAGCCGGCGGCCGATCTTCGGATCGACGCGCAGCTCGACCGATCCGAACGCCTCGAGATCGTCGGAGAACTCGATCGTCCGGATGTTCAGTTCGCTCGAGATCATCGCCGCGTGGCGTTCGAGCGATGGCGCGGACGGATGCACGACGACCGCCTTCTTGAGCGGCAGGCGCACGCGGAGCCGCTGGCGGTCGCGCACGGCAAGGCCGGCCGAGCACGCGCCGCGTACGAGATCCATCCGGTGCGCGAGATCGGCATCGCGGTCGAACGCCTCTCCCGCCGGCCAGTCTGTCAGATGCACAGAGCGCTCGCCGGTAAGGTTGCGGTAGAGCTTTTCCGTGACGATCGGCAGCAGCGGCGCGCCGATCTGGCACGCGCGCACCAGCACCGTGTACAGCGTGTCGAACGCCGCCCGCTTGGATGAAGTGTCGTCCTCCTCCCAGAACCGGTCGCGGCTGCGCCGGATGTACCAGTTCGTCAGCACTTCCATGAAGTCGCCGAACCGCCGCGCGGCGCCCGGGATGTCGTATTGCGCCAGTGCCCCGCTCACGCCGTCGGAGGCGTCGGCGAGCTTCGTCAGGATGTAGCGGTCGAGCTCGTGCTCGGCGCCGGTGACGAGCGTCGGCTCGAAATCCTCCAGGTTCGCGTAGAGCGAGAAGAACGCATACGAGTTCAGCAGCGGCGAGATCGCCTCGCGCTGGACCTGCGCCAGCTCGCGCGCCTCCTTCGGGATGACGAGATCGCCGCCCGACAGCACCGCCGACGAGACCAGGAACCAGCGCATCGTGTCCGAGCCGTAGGCGTCGAAGAACTCGAGCGGATCGGGATAGTTGCGCAGGCGCTTGGAGAGCTTCTGGCGGTTCTCGTCCAGCACCACGCCGTGGCACATCGCGTTCAGGAACGGCGGCTGGTCGAACAGCATCGTGCCGAGAACCATCAGCGTATAGAACCAGCCGCGTGTCTGGGCGACGTATTCGACGATGAAATCCGCCGGGAAATGGGTTTCGAACCATTCCTTGTTCTCGAACGGATAATGGATCTGGGCGAACGGCATCGCGCCGGATTCGAACCAGCAGTCGAACACCTCCTCGATGCGTCGCATCGTGGATTTGCCGGTCGGATCGTCCGGGTTGGGGCGCGTCAGCTCGTCGATATAGGGCCGGTGCAAATTGTCCGGACGCACGCCGAAATCCGCCTCCAGCTCGTCGAGCGAGCCGTAGACGTCGATGCGTGGATAATTGGGATCGTCGCTCACCCAGACCGGCAGCGGCGTGCCCCAGAAGCGCGTGCGGCTGATGTTCCAGTCGGCGGCGTCTTCCAGCCACTTGCCGAACAGCCCGTCGCGCACGTGCCCCGGGATCCAGTTGATCTGCCGGTTGTTCTCCGACATGGCGCCGCGGAACTTGCTGACCTCCAGGTACCAGCTGTCGACCGCCTTGTAGATCAGCGGCTGGTCCGTCCGCCAGCAATGCGGATAGGAGTGGTCGATCGTATCCTGGCGGAACATCAGCCCCTCGTCCTTGAGGCGCTGGATGATCGGCGGATTGGCCTCGAAGACCTGCATGCCGACATAGTCCGAAACGGGCTCCATGAAGCGGCCCGCCTCGTCGACCGGCACGACGACGCCGATACCGTTGGCGCGGCAGACCTTGAGGTCGTCCTCGCCGAAGCCGGGGGCCATGTGGACGAGCCCGGTACCGTCCTCCTCGCCGACGAAATCGCCCTCGAGGACGCGGAACGCGTTCTCGGTGCCGGCGAAATAGGCGAACGGCGGCGTATAGGTCTTGCCGAGCAGCTCGCTGCCCTTGACGGTGCGGACCAATTCCGCGCCTTCGAGCTGCTTTGCGTAGCGTTCCCGCGCGCTTTCCGCGAGCACGACGCGTTTGCCGCCGAGGTCCATCACGGCGTAGTCCATGTCGACCCCGACCGCGACGGCGAGGTTCGACGGCAGCGTCCACGGCGTCGTCGTCCAGATCAGCAGGCTGACGGGCGTGCCGTCCCCGTCCGCCTCGGTCAGCGAGAACGCGACCGTGACGGCTGGGTCGGTGCGCATGCGGTAGGAGTTGTCGAGCCGCGTCTCGAAGTTCGACAGCGGCGATTCCATCGCCCAGCTATAGGGGACGACGCGATAGTCCTTGTAGACCAGACCGCGGTCGTAGAGCTGCTTGAACGCCCACAGGCAGCTTTCCATGTAGTTGAGATCGAGCGTCTTGTAGGAGTTCTCGAAGTCGACCCAGCGCGCCTGGCGGGTGACGTACTCCTCCCAGTCGGCGGTGTAGCGCAGGACCGACTGGCGGCAAGCCTCGTTGAACTTGTCGACGCCGAGCGCGATGATCGCCTTGCGCCCGGAGACGCCGATCTCCTCCTCGGCCGACAGCTCGGCCGGCAGTCCGTGCGTATCCCAGCCGAAACGGCGCTCGACGCGCTTTCCGGCCATCGTCTGGAAGCGCGGGATGATGTCCTTGACGTAGCCGGTCAGCAGGTGGCCGTAATGCGGCAGGCCGTTCGCGAAGGGCGGGCCGTCGTAGAAGACGAACTCGTTGTTCGCGGGCCGCTGCTCGACGGACGCCTCGAACGTCTTGTCCCCGGTCCAGAATTCCGTGATCTCGCGGTCGATCTCCGGCAGCGACACCGGGGCCGGCAGGGGCGGAAATTTCGTCGATCGCGATTGCTCGGACATGTTCGTACCTGGCTCTGATCCATCCTTCGCGGACGCGCGAAGCCCCCGGAAACTGCGAAACGGCACGTCCGCCCTCCGCCGGAACGGCGCCGCGAGACCTGCGCTGCAAGGGAGAGTGCTTCATATCGCACCTTCAGGGCCGAATTCAAGCGCCTGGAGACACGTCGGATGCGGCCTCGACACCTCGTGGAACCGCCGGCTGGGCGTTCCGGCGCTGCCCAAATATTCGCCACGAAAATGTTGCCAACGCGGAATTGACGCCCAATAATCGCCGCGTAGTCGCGTTTAGTTGGTAGGCCGTCATGAAATTTCCGAAGATTCCCGCTGGATTCTGACGTCAACTGCAACACCTTAAGTTTTCAATGAACGCTTCAGTGGGCGTTTTGTAGCCGAGGCATTTTCTGGGCGTTGAGTTTATGGCCCATGTGATTTCGTCGATATCGTTGGTCGAGTAGTTGGTGATGTCGGTTTTTCTCGGCATGTCACGTCGCAGGATTCCATTGGCGTTTTCGATCGTCCCTCGCTGCCACGGTGAATGTGGGTCGCAGAAGTATGTTGTCACGCCCAACGCCGTCTCCAGACGTTGATGATTGTGGAACTCTCCGCCGTTGTCGAAGGTCACGGTTTTGCATGCGCCCCGTGGCAACATCCCCAACACCCTGGCCATGACCTGGCTCGTTTCCGCCGCCGTTTTGGTCTTCAAGGGGGCTGTGAGGATAAATCGGGTCTTGCGCTCGCACACGGTCAGAAGATTTCCACGCTGCATGCGGAACTGCATCAGGCCCCCCTCCCAGTGGCCGAACTCTTCACGGGATGCCGCAGTTTTCGGGCGCTCATGGATCGAACGACGGTTCTCAATCGGCTCACGGCGGCGCTTGAAGTAACGTCGGCCCCGGCTGGCCTTGGCCCTGGGGAGATAGCGATGGAGCTTCTCACGACGAACAGCGGGACGGTAGATGTAGCGATAGATTGTCTCAACGCCGACGACGTGCTCTGATTCCTCCAGTCTGAGCCTGCCGACGATCTGCTCCGGCGACCATCCCATCGCAAGGCGGTCGTCGATGTACGTTCGTAGCGGGCTCAGGCGCTCAATGCGCGACTTTCGTCGACACCGCGACATTGCAATCCGGTCAGCTGAACCGGGCTTGTACTCGCCACGCGGCAGCGCATTGCGGCGCAACTCCCGGCTGATCGTGGAACCGCATCGACCCATTAAACGGCCAATCTCGCGAACGCCTTTGCCTTCCTCTCGAAGACGGTAAAGCTCGTAACGTTCGTCAATGTCGAAATGATCAAATTGTTTTCCCATCGCAACTCCGGAGCATACCGGTGTTGCAGTTGGAATGAGAATTTAGCCCCGTCGCCGCAACCGCCCTTGCCGTTGCCTGGGCGACGATATTCGTCTCCACCTCATCGGCGACGATCATCAGCGGCGCCGTCACGGGCGGCAACGCCGGCGGTTCGTTCGTCAAGCTTTTCGACCCGATCGGGAACGTCGGCAGCGACAACCATCAGAGCCCGAACCTCTTCGGGTTCGACGAAGAGCAGAACGTGTTCCTGGCGAGCAATCTCGCGGTCGATCTGCTCGCCGGCGGCGGTTCGGGAACCCTCGCGGCCGGCCAGGTCGTCGCCAGCCACTACGTGTTCTTCGATCCCGCGATCAACAGCAACATCGAAGGCACGGTGACGTTCGATTCCGATATCGTCGCGATCATCACCTCTCGCAACAACCTCGACGCCAGCGACGCGCTGGTGAACCTGACGGCGAACTATCTGAGCCCGACGCTACGCGGTCTGGAGGCCGCCGACAGCGTCTCGATCACGGGCGCGCGGACCATCTTCGTCGACTTCCAGGCGAATTCGCCCGGCGACTACATCCGCGTGCTGACGCAGTTTTCGCCTGCCGCTGCTTTACCCGAGCCGGGGACGCTGGCGATCGTCGGTTTCTCGCTGTTCTGCATCGGCTGGATGTACAGGCGGCGTCCCCGATCCATCCCTGCGGACTGAACAAGGCCCCTGATGCCGGGGCGCGCTTCGGGCGCGCGATGCCGGCGCGCCGGCATTGGGACCATTTCGCCTACTCTGGTATGCCGGCTTTCAAGGCGGCCCGGTACAGGCGTTCGCGATTTTCCGACGACTTGTAATAGTCGAAATACCGCCACTTCGAGAGCCGGAAGTCGGGCCTCAACTCGCGGAACTTGGCGGCCGTCACGGCGGCCTCGGCGGCCTTTCCCAGACGCGACTGGGTCGCCGCGAGCCAGAGATAGGGATTCGGATTCCGGACGGGAAACTTTTCGATCCGCTGCTTCCGCAGCCCTTCCGATTTAGCGTACTGGCCATCCATGAAATAGGCGTTCGCAAGAAACGCGAGCCCTCTGACCGAGTCGACCGGACTGATGCGCTTCGCTGCTTCGAGATGCTTGACCGCCAAACCCGACTGTCCGGCAAAGGTGAGATAAAATCCCATGAAGAGATTTTCCTCGTAGCCGTTCGGTTGAAGACGAATGGCCTCCCGCGCCGCTTCGACCGCCGCATCAGCGTTTCCGTTGGCGAGGTACGCGCCGGCAAGCGCGATGTGGGACCAGGCGAAATTCCGGTCTACCTCGATCGCCTTCTTTGCGAACTCCAGCGACAGTTTCTCATCCGTCTCCGGCGAATCCCCGAGACGGAGCCGGGCCTTGGACGAATAGCTGAAAGAGATGCCCGCGTATCCGCCGGCGAAATCAGGATCGAGGTCTATCGCGCGGCGAAACAGCTGCTGGGCCAGCACGATGCTTTTCGCACCCGGCGGATCGACGAGTCGCCGGGCCCTGACGAAGGCATCTTAGGCGTCGATGTTGGTCGCCTGCTTCTGGAACAGACGATCCAGCTCGTTGGCCTTGAGCGTGACCGCCATTGCCTTGACCACCCGCGCCGCGACATCGGACTGGACGGCAAACACGTCGCTGACGTTGCGGTCGTATCGTTCGGACCACAGATGCTTGCCCCGGATCACGTCGGACAGCTGGGTGGTGATGCGCAGCTTGTCTCCGGTTCGCCGCACGCTGCCTTCGAGGACGTAGCGGACCCCGAGATCTTCCGCGATCTGCCGGACTTTCGTGGCCTTGCCCTTGAAGGTGAAGCTCGAGTTCCGCGCGACGACGAACAGCCCGGATACCTTGGAAAGATCCGTAATGATGTCCTCGGTGATTCCGGCACTGAACAGTTCCTGCTCCTTGTCGTCGGACATGTTGGTGAAGGGCAGGACGGCAATCGACGGCTTGTCGGGCAGCGCATACGCCAAGTTCTTGACGGATGCCCGCTCTACATGGGGAACCCAGGGTTGCCACCACTTCACGCCGACAGCGATCGCAGCGGCGGCGAGCGCTGCGGCGATCACCGGCTTTTTCTTCGGCCGCGTTCGCCGGACACCGGGCATCTTGCGAGCCGTACCGTCCATCACGACCCGAAACACCCTGACGGGCCGTTCGATGTTCTTGACGGGCACTTCGCCCAGGTCTTCCAGAGCGACGTCTATCCAGTCCCGCACCTGATCGCGGGCGGCGCGGGAAAGGCAAATGCCGCCCGGCTCGGACAAACCTTCCAGACGGGCGGCGACGTTGACGTCGTCGCCGAGAAGGTCGCCGCCCTGATCGATCACGTCGCCCACGTGAAGGCCGATGCGGAAACGGATCCGCCTCTCCTCGGGAACGGGTGCGTTGCGTTCGGCAATCTTGTGCTGGATACCGATGGCGCAACGAACGGCTTCGATGACGCTCGGAAATTCCGCCAGAACGCTGTCACCCGCGGTGTTGGCGATGCGGCCGCCGAACCGTGCGATATCGGCGTCGACGATTTCGTTTCTCAACGCCGTCAGCGTCGCAAACGTCCCCTCCTCGTCTTCTCGGATAAGACGCGAATAGCCGGCGACGTCGGCGGCGAGAATAGCCGCGAGTTTCCGCTGAACCCGTGTTTGAGACACGACCCTACCAAGCTGCGAACACTGAAGAATTTTATTCCCGTGCCGCAGAAGTGTCTATCGGGCGCCGGCCCGGCCTACTCCGCCGCTTCCGCCCCCTTTGCGGCATACCGGCTCTCGGGCACCCGCAAACCGAGCAGATCGCGCAGCGTGCTGCCCTCGTACTTCTTGCGGTAGATGCCGCGGCGCTGGAGCTCGGGAATAACCATGTCGACGAACGCCTCGAACTCCGTCGGGAAGCTCGGCGGGATCAGGTTGAAGCCGTCGCAGGCGCCGTTTTCGAACCACTCCTGCATCTCGTCGGCGACCGAGGTCGGCGTGCCGACCATGACCATGTGGCCGCGCGTCGCCGCGAAATGCTGGTAGAGCTGGCGCAGCGTCCAGTTCTTGCTTCTCGCCATATCCAGCATCTGGCCCGACCGGGTGCCGACGTCGTCGACCGCCCCCATATCGTCGGGGATCGGCTTGTCGGGGTCCATGCCCGTCACGTCGTGGCCGAGACGGCGCGACAGGTACGCCAGCCCGTGATCGGGATGGATCAGCTCCTGCAGCTCGTCCGCCTTGGCCTGGGCCTCTTCCATGGTTTCCGCGACCGTCACCGACAGGCCGGGCATGATCTTGAGGTCGTCCGGCAGGCGGCCGTATTTCGCAAGCCTGCCCTTCACGTCGGTATAGAAGTCCTGCGCCATCCCGATGTTCTGGTGGGCGGCGAAAATCACGTCGGCGGACTTGGCGGCAAGCTCGCGCCCTTCCTCCGACGCGCCGGCCTGCACGATCACCGGCCGCCCCTGCGGCGACCTTGGCGCGTTGAGCGGCCCCTCGACCTGGAAATACTTACCCTTGTGGTTGAGGACGTGCATCTTGTCCCACTCGAAGAACGTGCTCGTCTCGCGGTCGCGGATGAAGGCGTCTTCGTCCCAGCTGTCCCACAGGCCCTTGAGAACCTCGACGAATTCGTCGGCGATCTTGTAGCGTTCGGGCTTGGGCTTGTGCGCTTCCTGGCTGTAGTTGAGGGCGGCGCGCGGGTTGCCGGTCGTCACGATGTTCACGCCGGCGCGCCCGCCGGTAATGACGTCGAGCGTGGCGAACGCCCGGGCGATCGAATAGGGCTCGTCGAAGCTGGTCGTCCGCGTGCAGACGAGGCCGATATGCTTGGTGTGGGCAGACAGCACCGCGAGCAAGGTGTAGGGCTCGAGCCAGGCGACGTAGTGCTGGCGATTGAGCGCGGATTCGACGGTGGTCCACGCCGAATTGGTGTCGGCCGAGAACAGCATGTCGAGCAGCCCGCGTTCCGCCGTCTTGGCCATGTCGACGAAACGGTCGAAATTTGCATGGGCGTCGTGATGCGAGTCGGGGTACCGCCAGGATGCGATGTGGTGACCGGTCGGGCGGATGAACAGGCCAAGCTTCATTTCGGGCATACGGCTTCCTCCTCGGCATTGGCGCCTTATGGAACAACGTTAGGCCTCATTGCCGAACAGGAACAAGCGGCAGAGTGCCGCATGGGCGGGAGCGAGGGCTGGCGGCGGCCCCTACTCCGCCGCTTCAACCGCCGCGCCGGCATAACGGCTCTCCGGCACATCCAGACCGAGCCGATCGCGCAGGGTCTTCCCTTCGTAGGCGGTGCGATAAATGCCGCGGCGCTGCAGCTCGGGCACGACCATGTCGACGAAACTATCGAGGTCGTCGGGGAACATCGGCGGGATCAGGTTAAAGCCGTCGCAGGCGCCGTTTTCGAACCAGTGCTGCATCTCGTCGGCGACCGACGCCGGCGTCCCGATCATCACCATATGGCCGCGGGTGGCCGCGAAATGCTGGTAGAGCTGGCGCAGGGTCCAGTTCTCCTTTTTGGCGAGATCGAGCATCTGCCCGGACCGGGTGCCGACCTCGTCTACCGCGCCGAGGTCCGGCACGGGCTTGTCGGGGTCGAGCCCGGTGACGTCGTGGCCGAGCCGGCGCGACAGATAGGCCAGCCCGTGCTGGGGATGGATCAGTTCCTGCAGTTCGTCGGCCCTGGCCTGGGCTTCTTCGACGGTGTCGGCAACAGTGACTGAGAGCCCCGGCATGATTTTGAGATCGCCGGGCTTGCGGCCGTATTTCGCGAGCCGGCTTTTCACGTCGGCATAGAAGGCCTCCGCCAGCTCGAAGCTCTGGCTCGCGCCGAAAATCACGTCGGCCGATTTCGCGGCAAGCTCGCGCCCCTGCTCGGACGCGCCGGCCTGCACGATCACCGGCCGGCCCTGGGGCGACCGCGCGACGTTGAGCGGCCCTTCCACCTGGAAATGCTTTCCCTTGTGGTTGAGAACGTGCATCCGGTCCCATTCGAAGAACACGCCGGAGTCGCTGTCGCGCACGAACGCGTCTGCGTCCCAGCTGTCCCACAGCCCGATGAGGACGTCGACGAACTCGTCGGCGATCTCGTAGCGCTCCACCTTCGGTTTATGGGCTTCCTGGCTGTAGTTGAGCGCCGCGCGGCCGTTGCCCGTCGTCACGATGTTGACGCCGCCGCGGCCGCCGCAGATCAGATCGAGTGTCGCGAACGCCCGGGCGATCGAATAGGGCTCGTCGAAGCTCGTCGTCCGCGTGCAGACGAGACCGATGTGCCTGGTATGGGTCGCAAGCGCCGTCATCAGCGTGTACGGCTCCATCCAGGCGCAATAATCCTGCCGGTTCAGCGCGGAATCGACGGTCGTCCAGGCGGTGTTGACGTCCGCCGAGAACAGCATGTCCAGCAGTCCGCGTTCCGCCGTCTGCGCCATCTCGACATAGCGGTCGAAATTGACGGCGGCATCGCTGTGACAATTCGGGTGCCGCCAGGCGGCGATGTGATGCCCGGTGGGCCGGATGAACAGGCCGAGTTTCATCTCGGGCATGTGACTTCCTCCTCGGCGATTGCGCCTGACCGAATGACGGTAGGCCGCAACACCCTGCCTGCCAAAGCGGCGGAGTGCCGCACAGGCCATCGTAACGGACGCAGCCCCCGCCCTTCGCGCGGGAGGGCGGGGGCTGCGGTACGTCATCCGG
>JAYPTI010000081.1:0-1409 GCA_038133505.1 Alphaproteobacteria bacterium | reverse complement strand
CGGGACCTCTGGGTTTGGGGGGGGCCGGGGGCGCCGGGGGCGCGGCGCTCCGCCCCGTTCCCGGCGGCCGCTACTTCATTCCCAGAAGCGACCGCATCCGGACGAAAAGCGCCGCATCGGCATCGCCGATGTTTTTCGCGTGATCCTGCATTTCCTGCCAGGACACCGCGCTCCACGTCATCTTGCGCTCAAGCGCGGCGGCTTTCGCCGCGGGGTCGTTCAGCGCCTTTTCGAACGCCGTCCGGAGCGCCGCCACGCGGTCGGCGGGTGCGCCGGGAGGGGCGAGCCAGCCGCGGCCGAGCTTTCCGTTGCCGCCGATCAACTCGAGGATCTGCTTGTCGGCCGGATTGCTGACCATGTCCTTCAGGAGCGGCACCTTCGGCCGGTCGGGCAGCGGCGATAGCGCGTTCGCCGCGAGCACCACGAGCTTGTCCTCCTCGAACCATTGCGGGCGAAGCGACTTGGGCGACGAATAGACCGACTGGAAACCGAAGACCTCTCCGCGATCCATCGCGAGATAGATACCGCCCATACCGCGATAGCCGGTAATGACCTTGAATTTGGTGCCGAGAATCGCGTTGGTCAGCGTCGGCAGGATGTAGGTCTGGGACCCCTTGCCGGTCGAGCCCATCAGCACCTGCTTCGTCTTCGCCTCTTCGAACGTATTCACGCCGGCCGACTTGAAGATGACGAAGGCGCTCTGCGTATCGTCCGCGCCGCCCAGAAAATGGAACTCCTGAGGCTTGTACTTGACGCCGGTGGTGCGCAGGCGCGCGGCGAACGGCGTGTCCGAGAGCAGGATGCCGATGGTCGTCCCGTCCTGCGGGGCGCTGTTGTAGAGAAAGTTCGCTGCCTTGGTGCCGCCGGCGCCGCCCATGTTCTGGGTGATGAAGTTCGGGTTGCCGGGCATGTATTTCTCGAAATACGGCGCCATGAGCTGCGAGTACTGCGTATGACCGCCGCCCGGTCCGGCCGCGACGACGATGGTCACGGTCCTGCCCTTGTAGAAATCGGCCACCGCATCGGCCTTCGCCGGCATGGCCGCAGCCGCAGCCAGCAGCGTGCCGCCGGCAATCGCTGTCAGTGATTTACGAAAACTCATCGGACTCGTTCTCCCTAAAGTGTGTGAAAAGGGGCGCCATGGCCTTCTGTGCCGGGAGCGGATCGTACCCGACGTTCGCCGGAGCGGCGATCGCGCGGCTTCCGTACGGCGGGTTCGGGGGAAACGACAACAGGCACTGAGGTCGGAAACTCCCACTTTGCAGGCGCCTCTTTGCGACGGGCGCCTCCGATTAGAATAGTCCTAAAAGGGAGCGCTGTGCGAGACGCGATTGACCTGCCCCCCCTTAACCGAGTCCATTTGCTGAGTTAGAGAATTGGCATCTGGATCCATCTTGAAGGGAGCAGAG
>JAYPTI010000080.1:0-15198 GCA_038133505.1 Alphaproteobacteria bacterium | reverse complement strand
AGGCGCGTTGAACGGCGACCGGCACCGGAGGTCGTAGACGAGCCAGCCGCGGGCGAGGAACCCCACGCTGATCAGGATCGCTTCCCACGGCTGGAGGTCGAGCACGGCCTTGTCGATCAGGTAGCTCTCCGCGCCCCAGTAATAGATCACCGCCAGCAGCGCGAAGCCGGACAGCCACGTGAAATAGGCCTCGTACTTGAACCAGTGCAGCTCCTCGGGGAGTTCCGCCGGCGCAACGACGTATTTCCGCATCAGGTAGAAACCGCCGCCGTGCACGTTCCACGACTCGCCGCCGACGCCGGGCGGCAGGTTCGCATGCTTGCGGAGGCTCAGATCGAGGAAGATGAAATAGAACGAGGTGCCGATCCACGAGATGCCGGCAATCACGTGCAGCCACCTGAAAATCAGGCTCAGCCAATCCGCATAGGCGATCTCGAACACAGTCTCAGCTCCCCCGGTACGTCGAATAGCCGAACGGCGAAATCAGCAGCGGCACGTGATAGTGGTCTTCCGTTCCGGTCACGCCGAACCGGATCGGCACGACGTCCAGAAAGAGCGGCTCTGCGTTCCTCTGTCCGCCGGCGCGGAAGTAGTCGCCGACATGGAAGCGGAGCTCATAGACCCCGTCCGGGAGCGCGTCGGCCAGCGGGCCGTCGCCGCGACCGTCGTCATTGGTGACCGTCTTCGAGATGAAAGCCTCGCCCGACTCTCCGATCGAGAGCAGTTCGACCGTGATCCCCGCGGCGGGCCGGCCGGAGGCCGTGTCGAGTATGTGCGTCGTCAGTCGCGCCATCGCCCCGTCGTTCGGAATTGTATCCGATTTTCTCTCGTTAGCCGTTGTCTTGCCGCAGCGCAAAACCTGAAAATGGTAGTCGTGCCCTTGTTGTAATGCAATAGCACTGCGTAAAAAATTCGCACATTTCCGCGCCCTGCCTGCCTCTTGTGCGCTCTGCCGGAAATTTGGGCGAACCGCCGCGTAGAGATTGCAGGCCGCGGCGAATTTTCGTCAGGGAGAAACTTGCATCATATTTTGTATACAATTAGAAAGGTCGGGTTGTCCCCAGAGTAGCGCATGGCACGAGACAAAAAACATTCCGAAAGCTGGATCTACGATCAGGTTTTCGCCGCGATCATCGAGCAACGCCTGTTGCCCAACACGAAGCTGATCGAAAAGGACCTGTGCGAGGTTTTCGGCGTGAGCCGGACGATCATCCGCAAGGTGCTGCTGCGCCTGTCGCTCGACAAGGTCGTCGAGCTGCGTCCCAACCGCGGCGCCGTCATCGCGGCGCCCCAGTCGGAAGACGTCCGGCAGATATTCGAGGCCCGGCGCCTCATGGAGGACGGGATCGTCCGCAAGGCCGTACACGCCTGCCGGCCCGACGACATCGCGACCCTGCGCCGGATCGCCTCGAACGAACACGCGGCGGTGCATGCCGGGAAACGCAGCGACGGCATCCGCCTCTCCGGCGATTTTCATCTCCGCCTTGCCGAAATCGCAGGCAACCGGCCGTTGCGCGAACTGCTGCGCCAGCTCGTCGCCCAGACGTCGCTGGCCATCGCTCGGTACGTGCCGTCGGGCCAGCCGATGTGCGACGAAGACGATCACGACCTGCTCGTCGAGGCCATGGCGGACGGCGACACGGAGCTCAGCTGCCGGATCATGCGCGAGCATCTCGAGGAATGCGAACGCCGGCTGATGATGGAAACGCCGCCCGGCTCCAGCGACCTTCATACCGTCTTCGCGAACCTGGTGGCCGCGGAATGAACATGAGCGACGATTATCCACGCGACCTCGTCGGTTACGGCGCCGAGCCGCCGCAGGCCGACTGGCCCGGCGGCGCCCGCATCGCCGTCCAGTTCGTGATCAACTACGAGGAAGGCGGCGAGAACGCGATCCTGCACGGCGACCGCGCCTCCGAGGCGTTTCTGTCGGAGATCATCGGCGCCGACGCCCGCGAGGGCGTCCGCCACATGAGCATGGAATCTATCTACGAATACGGCAGCCGTGCCGGCGTCTGGCGCCTGATTCGGCTGTTCGGCGCCTACGACATCCCGGTGACGTTCTTCGCCATCGCGATGGCGCTGGAGCGCAACCCCGCCGTCGCAGAGGCCGCCCTCGCCGCCGGTCACGAAATGTGCAGCCACGGCTGGCGCTGGATCGACTACCAGTACCTGCCTGAAGACGTCGAGCGCGAGCACCTGCAAACGGCGATCGACATCCACACGCGGATTTGCGGCGAACGCCCGCTCGGCTGGTATACCGGCCGGACGAGCCCCAATACGCGCCGCCTGGTCGCGGAGGAAGGCGGGTTCCTCTACGACGCGGACGACTACAACGACGACCTCCCCTACTGGACGACCGTCGAAGGCGCGCCGCACCTGATCGTGCCTTATACGCTCGATGCCAACGACATGCGGTTCGCGACCGCCCAAGGCTTCAATTCCGGCGACCAGTTCTACGGTTATCTCAAGGATACGTTCGATACGCTCTACGAAGAGGGTACGACGGCACCCAGGATGATGTCGGTCGGCCTCCATTGCCGCCTCGCCGGGCGGCCCGGCCGGTTCGCCGCGCTCAAGCGGTTCGTCGAGTATGCGTCGGGTCATGCCGACGTCTGGTTCTGCCGCCGGATAGACATCGCGCGTCACTGGCGCGAGCGGCATCCGTTCGAAGCGGGAGCGCGCTGAGCCATGGAAGCGGCGAACGAGAACAGAAAACTCCGGCCCAGCGATATGGACGGCGCAGCCTTCGTCGAGACGTTCGGCGGCATCTACGAGCATTCGCCGTGGGTCGCGGAAATCGTTTTCGGCCACGGCGTGTCGGCGGACATGGATAGCCTGACCGGGCTCCACGACGCGATGCGGAGCGTCGTCGACGACAGCGACCGCGACCGCAAGCTGGAACTGCTGCGCAACCATCCCGATCTTGCGGGCCGCCTTGCCCTGCGCGGCGAACTGACGGCGGAATCCACGTCCGAACAGGCAGGCGCCGGGCTCGACCGCTGTTCGCCCGAGGAACTCGCCGAATTCCAGTCGCTCAACGACAGGTACAAGGTAAAGTTCGGCTTTCCCTTCATCGTCGCCGTCCGCGGCATGACCCGCGGCGACATCCTCGCGCAATTTCGCGCCCGCGTCGAAAACGACGCCGACGCGGAGTTCGACGAAGCCCTCATGCAGGTCCACCGGATCGCCTTTTTCCGGCTGACCGAGCTTTTCGAAAACTGACCTTCCGGATGACCGAGACATGCAACTGAAAGAAGAAGCCCCGGCCGGCATTCCGCGCGGCGCCATTAATCTGGCATCGGCAACGCTCGGCGCCGAGGCGGTGTTTGCAAACGACGAATTTTTCGCCCCGCGCCACCGAATGATCCAGGACAGCGCCCCGATCTTCATCCCCGACAAGTACGACGATCACGGCAAGTGGATGGACGGCTGGGAGACCCGCCGGCGGCGCGACGGCGGCACGCACGACTACTGCATCGTCAAGCTTGGCGCGAAGGGCGTCATTACCGCCGTCGATATCGATACGCGCCATTTCACCGGCAACTTTCCGCCGCAGGCGTCCGTCGAGGCGGCCAGATGCGACGGCCCGCCGGACGAAAACACGGTCTGGATCGAAATCGTTCCCCGCGTCGACATCGACCCCGACTATCACAACCTCCATGCGGTCCATTCGGGCGACATCTTCAACTACATCCGCCTGAACATCTTTCCGGACGGCGGCGTCGCGCGGCTTCGGGTCTACGGCCTTCCGGTCGCCGACTGGGACGAGAACGACACGGAGACCCGCCACGAGCTGTCGTCGGCCGTCTACGGCGGCCGCGTGCTCGGATACTCGGATGCGCATTACGGCGATCCGTGGGTCATTCTCGCACCGAAGCGCGGCGTCAACATGGGCGACGGCTGGGAAACGCGCCGCCGCCGCGGGCCCGGTCACGACTGGATCGTGATCGCCCTCGGCGCGCCGGGCATCGTCGACCGGGTCGCCGTCGACACGGCTCATTTCAAGGGCAACTATCCCGCGCGCTGCTCCGTCCAGGCGGCCTACTGCGTCGGCATGGAAGACGCCGACATCATCGCCGCCGCCGAAAGCTGGGACGAGATGCTCGCCCCGCAGAAGCTAGAGATGGACCGGATGCACCTGTTCGAGGGCGGCATGATCGAATGCCCCTCGCCCGTCTCGCACGTGCGCCTGAACATATATCCCGACGGCGGCGTCAGCCGTTTCCGAGTCTTCGGCCACATGGCGGGGGGCAAATGAGCGAGGCGAAGCTCGATCTGTTTCCGGCGCCGCTGACGCAGGCGGCGTTCGAGCCGTTCGGCGACGTTATCGATATCTCGGACGTCGACCCGATCGAAATCAACGAGGGAACGACCGAGCGCTTTCACGATCTGGCCAGGGTCGACACGGCAGACGAAAACGGCACGACGCTCGTCAACATTTTCCGCGGACAGCCGCGGGCGCAGCCCATTGCGCTTCGCATGGTCGAACGGCATCCGCTCGGCTCGCAGGCGTTCTATCCGCTGCGCAACCTGCCGTGGCTCGTCGTCGTCGCGCCCGCCGGCGATACGGTGGAACTGAAGTCGCTTCGCGCCTTTCGCGCAACGGGAACCCAGGGCGTGAACTACCGCAAGGGCGTCTGGCACCACCCGCTGCTCGTTCTCAACGCCGATCACGACTTTCTCGTCATCGACCGCGGCGGGCCCGGCGACAATTGCGACGAATTCCGCTTTGAGGGAGAAACCGCCTATCTCGAGCTCTAGATCGCTCCGGCCAAAGCAGGCCGGAACCGCCGGAATGCGCTATGGGCGGAACGAGATCGCGCCGCTGTTGATCAGGAAATAAAGCGCTGCTCCGACGATGGCGGAAATCACCGTCGTTGCGCCGGCCTTCAGCCACAGCCGGGGGCGCATCGGAGCGCTCTCGACGTTGCCGACTTCCGTCGGCTCGCCCGCCTCATGGTAGGAGCGCGCACCGATGGGAAGCATCATGAAGAAGATCAGCCACCACAGGATGACGTAGACCATGACGCCGGTATACCACTGCATATCCGTTCTCCTTACAGCCGCACGACGTGAACGTCGGTCACCGGACGCTTGCCGACGCTTTCGCGAAGCGACCGGCGGACGGCGAGCCGCGCCGCTTCCGACACCGCATCGTCGTCGCGGCGTTCGCGCGGCGTCAGATCGTTGATGGCCTCGACGATTGCCTCGATCGCATCGTCCCAGCTCTCGTCGTCGTCGATCTCGTCGAGAACGCCCTGAACGGTGAGCTGCGGGTCGGAAACGAGATGGCCCTTGCCGTCGACCACGACGGTCGCCACCGCCGAGCCGTTATTGCGCAGCCGGTTGCGCTCGCGGATGATTTCGCCGTCCACCGGGACCAGCCGCTTGCCGTCCACGGCGAGGCGTCCCGTCGGCACGTGATCGACGACCTGCGCGCCGTTGGGCGTAAGGTCGAGCATCGTTCCGTTTTCGGCGATCGCTGTGTGCGGTATCTGGCAGTCGCGGGCGAGCTTCACCTGCTCCTGCAGATGCCGCAATTCACCGTGGACCGGGACCAGGAGCTGCGGGCGGATCCACTGGTACATCTGCATCAGTTCGCTCCGCGCCGGATGGCCGGAGACATGCACGAAACCGTCATGCTCCGTCAGCACCCGGACGCCGAGCCGCGCGAGCTGGTTCTGCACCTTGCCGATCGCAAGCTCGTTGCCGGGGATCTCGCGCGACGAGAAGATCACCGTGTCCCCCGCTTCGAGGAAGATGTTGGGATGCGAGCCCGACGCGATGCGGGCCAGCGCGGAGCGCGGCTCTCCCTGGCTGCCGGTGACCCCCATCAGGACCTTCTCCGGCGGAATGAAGCCGATCTCGGCTTCCGGCAGAAACGGCTCTATCCCGTCGAGGTAACCGCACTCGCGGCTGATGTCGAGGATCCGCCAGAGAGACCTGCCGACCAGCGACGGATGGCGGCCCGTTTCGACCGCTGCCCGGTTGATCGTCTCGACGCGGGCAACGTTGCTCGCGAAGCTCGCGACGGCGACGCGGCCCGTGCAGCCGCGGACGATCTCGACGAGGCTCTTGCGAAGCTCGGCCTCTGAGCCGGCGCTGCCCTCGACGAACACGTTCGTGGAGTCGCAGACCAGCGCCAGCACGCCCTCGTCTCCCAGCGCCCGCAGCGCTTCTTCGTCCGTCTTGCGTCCGACCAGCGGTTCCGGGTCGATCTTCCAGTCCGTCGCGTGCACGACGAGGCCCCGCGGCGTCCGGATCGCCAGGATATTGGCCTCCGGGATCGAATGCGCCGCCGGGACCAGGTCCACGGAAAAGGGCCCGATCCGGCAACCGCCGCCGACGGGAATTTCCGTGATGTCGATCTGGTCGAGAAGCGAGCTGTCCGCGAGCTTCCGCCGCAACAGGCCCGCCGCGAACGGCGTCGCATAGATCGGGCAGCGGATCTTCGACCACAGATAGGGTACCGCGCCGAGATGATCTTCGTGCGCGTGGGTGATCACAAGGCCGTCGAGGCCGGAGAGCTGTTCGATGGCGAAGGCTGGATCCGGCGTCATCACGTCGATGCCGGGCGTCGTGTCGTCCCCGAACGAAATGCCCATGTCGACCATCAGCCAACGGTCGTCGTAACCGTAAAGGCTCATGTTCATGCCGATTTCGCCGGCGCCTCCGAGCGGCACGAACAGCAGTTCCTTCTCGCTCATCCGCGTTTGTTCCGGGCATGGATGCTGACGAGTCCGCGGAGGGTGAGATCTCCGTCGACGGTTCCGATGGCGTCGGTCGCCGCATCGAACAGAGGCGCCAGCCCGCCCGTCGCCACGACGGCCAGATCCGCCCCGTATTCGGCGCGAATGCGGGTCACGAGCCCCTCTATGAGGCCGACATACCCCCAATAGATACCGGACTGCATCGCCGGTGTCGTGCGCTTGCCGATTACCGTTGGCGGCCGTTCGACGGATACCCTGGGCAGCATGGCGGCTGCCTGGTGGAGCGCCTCGATCGACAGATTGATGCCGGGCGCGATCACGCCGCCCGCGTAATTCCCTTTGTCGTCGATCACGTCGAACGTCGTCGCGGTGCCGAAGTCGACGATGATCAACGGCCCGCCGTACTCTTCGTGCGCCGCGACCGCGTTGACGAGCCGGTCGGCGCCGACGGATTCCGGCGCGTCGACCAGCACGTCGATGCCGAGCTCGACTCCGCTATCGCCGACGACGACCGGGTCCACCTTGAAATAGGTGCGGCACAGGCCCTTCAGGTTGAAAAGCGTGTCCGGAACGACGGTGGCGATAATCGCCGCATCGACGTCCTCGGGGTGGAGCTTGGCATGCTCCATGAGCTGCAGCAGCCAGACGCCGTATTCGTCGGCCGTCCGCCGGTTATCGTTCGCCCGTCGCCAGACGCCGCACTGCCGGTCGCCGTCGTACAGCGCGAACACGATGTTCGTATTTCCGGAATCGATGGCGAGTAGCATGCCGTCCGTTACGCCCCTGTGAACACCACGTCGCCGGCGGCAATCGCATGCCGTCGGCCGTCGAAATCGTCCACGAGCAATCCGCCGTCTTCATCGACCCCGACGAAGATGCCGGTAAGCCTGTCCGTCCCCGTGGATGCCGCGATGGTATCGCCTATCCCATGGGCCGAGGCAAGCCATGCGGCGCGAAGGCCCGGGAACCCGTCCTCCCGCCACCGGGACGCCCAGCCGGCGAATGTCCGGCAGATCGACGCCGTCAGATCGTCCGGGGAGACCGTTCGGCCGATGGCCGCCGCCAGGTGAGTTGCCGAAACGCGAACCTCGCCTTCCGGCGGCGAGTTGAGGAGATTGACACCGATGCCCACGGCATACCCGGCGTCGCCCGCCTCGATCAAAATCCCCGCGACCTTGCGCCCCGAAAGCAGCACATCGTTGGGCCATTTCAGCGCAAACGCCCCTTCCGGCGCGATCTCGCGAAGCGCGTCGATCACCGCGAGCGCCGCGGCGAACGACAGCTGCGCCGGGTTCCGGCCGTCCGGGACAGCCGCGCAAAGCGTCATGTAGAGATTGCCGGTCGGCGAGTCCCAGCTCCTGCCCGCCCGCCCGCGGCCCGCAGACTGGGACGCGGCGACGATCACCGTCCCCGGCCGGGCTCCCTGGCGGAGCGCTTCCGCGTTGGTTCCGTCGAGCGTCTCGAAACGCTGAATACCGTCTTCTGCAGGCGTCATGCGATCCCCGCCCCGGGGAGCGATCCTATCCGGCGGCGAATAGAACCGAGGCGGCCGCGCCGGCCGCGGCTTCGAGCGGCGCCGGATAGACGATGAACAGCAGCGTGAACAGCGCCGCGACGCCCATTACGATCCCGACCTCTCTGCCTGCCGTGCCCTCGAACGCGTCCGCGGGATCGTCGAAATACATGATCTTGACGATGCGCAGGTAGTAGAAGGCGCCGATGACGCTCGACAGCACGCCGATGATCGCGAGCACGTAGAGCCCTTCGTTCACCGCCGACATGAAGATGTAGACCTTGCCGAAGAACCCTGCGAGCGGCGGAATGCCGGCCATCGAGAACATGAAGACCGCGAGCGCGGCCGCCATCATCGGCTGATTGCGCGCCAGCCCGGCGAGATCGTCTATGCCTTCGACGAGGCGGCCCTGGCGGCGCATCGACAGGATGCAGCAGAACGTGCCGACGTTCATGGCGAGATAGATCGCCATGTAGATGGCGATACCGCGGACGCCTTCGACCGAGCCGGCCGCGAGGCCGATCAGCGCGTAGCCGACGTGACCGATGGAGCTGTAGGCCATCAGCCGCTTGATGTTCGTCTGCCAGATGGCCGCGAGGGCGCCGAGCACCATCGACGCGATGGAAATGAAGACGATGATCTGCTGCCACTGAGCGAAAAGTTCGCCGAACGGCCCCAGCATCGTGCGGACGAGCAGCGCGATCGCCGCGATCTTGGGCGCCACCGCGAAGAAAGCCGTCACCGGCGTCGGCGCGCCCTCGTAGACGTCCGGCGTCCACATATGGAACGGCACCGCCGATACCTTGAACGCAAGGCCCGCCAACAGGAACACGAGGCCGACGATCACGCCCACCGGCGGGTCGGCATTGGGGCCCGTGAACAACGACGCCAGCGAATCGAACCGGGTCGTCCCGGCGAAGCCGTAGATCATCGACGCGCCGTAAAGAAGCATACCCGACGACAGCGCGCCGAGGACGAAATACTTGAGGCCCGCTTCGGAGGATTTGGTGGAATCCCGCCGGAACGCGGCGATCACGTAAAGCGACAGGCTCTGCAACTCGAGGCCGACATAGAGCGAGATCAGGTCGTTCGCCGACACCATCATCAGCATGCCGAGAGACGCGAACAGGATCAGCACCGGGTATTCGAACCGCTCGATGCCTTCGCGCTCGTTGTAATTGAGCGACATGACGATCGCGAGCGCCGAGCCGAGCAGGACCAGCCATTTCATGAACTTGCCGAACTGGTCGACGATGAACTGGCCGCGGAACGCCGTTTGCGTTCCGTCCGGCAAGGACGAGACGAGAACCGCCGCGACGACAAGCGCAAGGACTGCGAGCCACGAAACCGTCTTGGACGACCGGTCGCCCCGGAAGACGCCGAACATCAGCAACGCCATCGACAGCAGGGCGAGGACGAGCTCGGGAAGGACCGGCACGAGGTCGGCCGATGTCACCATATTCGACATACCCCTCTCCTAATTTCCGGCCATGCCGGCGGTCGCCAGCGCCTTCATTGCGGCCTGATGCTGATCGATCAGGTTGGCGATGGACGCATCCATCACGTCGAGGAACGGCGCCGGCCAGACGCCCATCCAGATCGTCACGATCACCAGCGGCGCGAAGATGAGTACTTCGCGCGGGCTCAGATCGAGAATGCCCTTGAGATGCTCCTTCTCGAGCTTGCCGAAGATCACCCGGCGATAGAGGAAGAGCATGTAGGCGGCGCCCAGAATGATGCCGGTGGTCGCGAGCAGCGCTACCCAGGTATTCGCCTTGAAGGCGCCGACGAGGACGAGGAATTCGCCGACGAACCCGCTCGTTCCCGGAAGACCCACCGAGGCCAGCATGAACACCATGAAGATCAGCGCGTATTTCGGCATGCGCTCCACAAGGCCGCCGTACATCGCGATTTCACGGCTGTGGATGCGGTCGTAGACCACGCCGACGCAGAGGAACAGCGCGCCGGAGACGAACCCGTGGCTGATCATCTGGACGACCGCGCCCTGCACGCCCTGATGGGTCAGGGTGAAGATGCCGATGGTCACGAAGCCCATGTGCGCGACGGACGAATACGCGATCAGCTTCTTCATGTCCTCCTGCGCGAGCGCGACCAGCGAGGTGTAGATGATCGCGATGATCGACAGCGTATAGATCAGCGGCGTGAAGAACTCGGTCGCGAACGGCAGCATCGGCACCGAAAACCGCAGGAAACCGTAGGCGCCCATTTTCAGCAGAACGCCGGCCAGGATAACCGAGCCCGCCGTCGGCGCCTCGACGTGCGCGTCGGGAAGCCACGTGTGGACCGGCCACATCGGCACCTTGACCGCGAAGCTCGCGAAGAAGGCGAGCCACAGCCATATCTGTATGTCGGGGTCGAGCGCCGCCTTCAGAAGCGCCGGGATATCAGTCGTCTCCGCCTCGAAATAGATCGCGAGGATCGCGATCAGCATCAGCACCGAGCCGGTCAGCGTGTAGAGGAAGAACTTGAATGCCGCATAGACGCGCCGGGCGCCGCCCCAGATTCCGATGATCAGGAACATCGGGATCAGCACGCCTTCGAAGAAGATGTAGAACAGCACGAAATCGAGCGCGCAGAACATGCCCACCATCAGCGTCTCGAGGACGAGGAAGGCGATCATGTATTCCTTCACGCGGGTACGGATCGCTTCCCAGCTCGCCAGCACGCAGAGCGGCGTCAGGAAGGTCGAGAGCAGCACGAAGAAGACCGAAATGCCGTCGACGCCCATGTGATAGGTGATGCCGAAGGACGGGATCCACGCGACCTTCTCGACGAACTGGAAGTTCGCGGTCGAGCTGTCGAAGCCGGTCCACAGGAAGATCGAGGCGACGAAGGTCGCGAGCGACGTCCACAGCGCGGTGGCCCTGGCGTTCCGCGCGACAGTCTCCTCGTCGCCGCGGATCAGGAGGATCGCGATCGCGCCGACCGTCGGCAGGAACGTTACGAGCGAGAGAATGGGAAAGTCGATCATCTCGCCCTAGCCTCCCTGCCGCGTGAACAGATACCAGGTCACGATGCCGGCGACGCCGATCAGCATCGCGAAGGCGTAGTGATAGACGAAGCCCGACTGCAGCCGCGCCACCCGCTGCGCGCAGTAGCGCGCCACCGCCGCGACGCCGTCGGGGCCGAGCCCGTCGATGACGGCGCCGTCGCCGTCCTTCCACAGATTGCGGCCGAGCCGGTGCGCGGGCTTGACGAACAGCCAGTCGTAAAGCTCGTCGAAGTACCATTTGTTGAGCAGGAACAGATAGACGCCGCGGAACCGTGCCGCGATGCGTCCGGGAAGGTCCTTGTTCATCATGTAAGCGTAGTACGCCGCGAGGATGCCGACGACGGCAACCACAATGGGCAGGATCTTCACCCAGCCGGGTACGTGATGCGCCGCCTCGATCGAATTGTTCGCCTCGAGAACCAGGATCGACTTGCCCCAGAACTCCTTCAGCTCGTTGCCGACGAAATACTCGTATCCGAGATAGCCGGAGAACAGCGCGCCCGCCGCCAGAACCAGCAGCGGGATCAGCATGATCTTCGGCGATTCATGGACGTGCGCCAGCGTGCGCTCGTCCGCGCGGCTATCGCCGTGGAACGTCATGATGATCAGCCGCCACGAATAGAACGCCGTCAAAATGGCCGCGATGATGCCCATCCAGAACGCGTACTGGCCGACCGTGGTGTGGGCCCCGAAGGCCGCCTCGATGATGAGATCCTTGGAGTAGAACCCGGCGAAGAACGGGATGCCGGCCAAGGCCAGACTGCCGATCCACATCAGGATGTAGGTCACCCAGATCTTGTTGTAGATGCCGCCCATCTTGCGCATGTCCTGCTCGCCGGACATGGCATGGATCACCGAACCGGCGCCGAGGAACAGCAGCGCCTTGAAGAACGCATGCGTCATCAGGTGGAAGATGCCCGCCGAATAGGCCGACACGCCGCAGGCAAAGAACATGTAGCCGAGCTGGCTGCAGGTCGAATAGGCGATCACGCGCTTAATGTCGGTCTGGCACATGCCGACCGTTGCCGCAAAGAAGGCCGTCGTCGCGCCGACGATGGTCACCAGCGTCAGCGCATCGGGCGCGTATTCGAACAGCGGCGAAAGGCGCGCGACCATGAACACGCCGGCGGTCACCATCGTCGCGGCATGGATCAGCGCGGAGACCGGCGTCGGGCCCTCCATCGCGTCCGGCAGCCAGGTATGCAGCCCGAGCTGCGCCGACTTGCCCATCGCGCCGATGAACAGAAGGATGCACAGCGTCGTCATCGCGTGCGCCTCGTAGCCGAGGAACGATATCGTCGCTTCCGCCTTGCCCGGCGCTGCGGCGAAGATCGTCTCGAAGCTGATCGAATTGAACATCAGGAACACGCCCATGATGCCCAGCGCGAAGCCGAAGTCGCCGACGCGGTTGACGATGAACGCCTTGATCGCGGCCGCGTTCGCCTCCGGCTTTTCGTACCAGAAGCCGATCAGCAGGTAGGAGCACAGGCCGACGCCTTCCCAGCCGAAGAACAGTTGCAGCAGGTTGTCCGCCGTCACCAGCATCAGCATGAAGAAGGTGAAGAAGCTCAGATAGGCCATGAACCGCGGAATGTGCGGGTCGTGGCTCATGTAGCCGATCGAATAGACGTGAACCATCGACGAGACGACGGTCACGACGAAGATCATCACCGCGGTAAGCTGGTCGAAGCGCAGTGTCCAGCTGACATCGAACGAGCCGGACGTGATCCACGAGAACAGCTCGATCGTCTGCGGCTCGCCGCCGAGCGCGACCTGGACGAAGATCACACAGCCGAGCGCCGCCGACAGCAGCATGCACCCGCAGGTCACGACCTGCGAGCCGCGGTCCTTGAGCCAGGCGCCGAAGAAGCCGGCGAGGATCGCCCCGATCAGCGGCAGGAATATGGCGAGAGCGTACATCCGGCCCCTAGCCCTTCATCAGGTTTATGTCTTCGACCGCGATCGAGCCGCGGTTGCGGAAATAGACGACGATCACGGCGAGCCCGATGGCCGCTTCCGCCGCCGCGATGGCAAGCACCAGCAGCGCGAAGACCTGCCCGACGAGATCGTTCAGGTGCACCGAGAAAGCGACGAGATTGATGTTCACCGACAGCAGGATCAGTTCGATCGACATCAGGATGATGATCACGTTCTTCCGGTTCAGGAAGATGCCGAACACGCCGAGCGTGAACAGGATCGCGGCGACCGTCAGATAATGGGAAAGACCGATTTCGAGCATGATCAGACCCCGCTCCTCGGTTCGACCGACTTGATTTCCACCGAGTCTTCCCGCGACCGCGACACCTGCTGCGAAATGCGCTGGCGCTTGACGCCCTCGCGCGAGCGCAGCGTGAGCACGATGGCGCCCATCATCGCGATCAGCAGGATCACGCCGGCGGCCTGGAACAGGTAGATGTAGTCGGTGTAGAGCACGCCGCCGATGGCATGCGTGTTCGTCGCCTGCGCGATCGCCGGCGTCGGCGCGCCCGCCCTGTCGGCCACGTCGGGCGCCACCGCCCAGCTCCCCAGGATCAGCACCAGTTCCGCCAGCAGCACGAGCCCGACCAGCGCGCCGATGGGCAGGTACTGCAGGAAGCCCTGGCGCAGCTCCACGAAGTTGATGTCGAGCATCATGACGACGAACAGGAAAAGCACGGCGACGGCGCCGACATAGACGATGACCAGGATCATCGCGATGAACTCGGCGCCCATCAGCACGAACAGGCCGGTCGCGTTGAAGAATGCGAGGATCAGGAACAGCACCGAGTGGACCGGGTTGCGGGCCGAAATGACCATTACGCCCGCGGCCACGGTCACCGCGGCAAAGACGTAGAATGCGATCGCCGGAATGATCATGCTGCCAGCCGTTGGTAAAAGGGTTGGGTTTCGGACTGCGCGAAAGCGAGAATTCGGGGCTGGTTACCCGAAATGACGACGGACTCTCCCGCAGGCTCGTGCGCGGCGGCCGTCGGCACCAGCTCTTCGGCGATCCGGTTGCCTTCCGCCGCCTCTGCGACTTCGAGGACGACGCAGATATCGCGTGGCACGTCCTCCGACAGCCCTTCGACGAGAACGACGTAGGCGCGCTCGATCTCCGGCATCGTTTCCATGCGCGAGACAAGCGCGTCCTTCAGTTCGCGGTAATCGTCCGCCGGAACCGCAAGACTGATTTCGGCGTCGGCGTCCATGTCGATCGCCTCGCGCATCGACTGCCAGGCCTCGTTCAGCCACGACACTTCCTCGACCACCATGTGGTGGAAGGATTCCTGTCCGACGTTGAAAGCGATCTGGACCACCGGGTCCTGCGCCGCCGCCATCTCGACGATGGCGTAGCCGGGCATGCCGCCGAAGCGCATCTCGGTGCCTTCGGCCCAGTCGGCAAGCCGCTCCTGCGTGTCGAAGATCGGCAGGACGGGCGCGCCCTCGATGTCGAGCAGCAGCGGTGACAGCGTGTCGCTGTTCGCGTCCGGAACCTCCGAGACCTTCGCGGGATCGGTCTCGATCACCGGGAAATACAGCTCGGTTTCCAGCAAAAGCCCATAGAACTCGTTCTGCCGGTTCGAGTCCGACATCGCGGTCGCGTATGCGTTATCCAGCGGCGTGGTCGTCATCGATCCGTCAACGATAGGGCGCGTCGGCCGAGAGGCGTTGCGCGAGGTGGGTTTCCCAACGGTCGCCGTTGGAGAGAAGCTTGTCCTTGTTGTACATCAGCTCTTCGCGGGTCTCGGTCGCGAACTCGAAGTTCGGGCCCTCGACGATCGCGTCGACCGGGCAGGCTTCCTGGCAGAAGCCGCAATAGATGCACTTGGTCATGTCGATGTCGTAGCGCGTCGTCCGGCGGCTGCCGTCCGCGCGCGGCTCGGCTTCTATGGTGATCGCCTGCGCCGGGCAGATCGCTTCGCACAGCTTGCAGGCGATGCAGCGCTCTTCGCCGTTGGGATAGCGGCGCAGCGCGTGCT
>JAYPTI010000079.1:0-15327 GCA_038133505.1 Alphaproteobacteria bacterium | reverse complement strand
CTTCACCTTCACGGCCGAGCACGAGGACGCCCACGTCGCAGGCCTGGTCGACGCCGTCCGGGACCTCGGCCTCGTCGCGGGCGCGCGCGGCGTCGCATGAGCGCCTTCTTCGTGACCGGGGCCGGCACAGAGATCGGCAAGACCTTCTACGTCGCGCGCCGCATCGCCGACGGCAGGGCTGCGGGCGAGCGGGTGCGGGCGCTCAAGCCGATCATCAGCGGATTCGATCCCGAGAACGCCGACGGAACCGACACCGGCCGGCTGCTGACCGCGATGGGCCGGCCGACCTCCGAGGAGGACATCGCGTCGATATCGCCCTGGCGCTACATCGCGCCGATGTCGCCGGACATGGCGGCGGCGCGCGAGGGGCGCGACGTCCCGGTGGACGAGATCGTCGCCTTTTGCAGGTCGCAGATCGATGCCGCCGCGGCGGCCGGCGAGACGTTGCTGATCGAGGGGATCGGCGGGGTGATGGTGCCGCTCGACGGAACGCGCACCGTGCTCGATCTCGCATCGGCGCTGTCGATCCCGGCGATCCTCGTCGGCGGTAGCTATCTCGGCGCGCTCAGCCACACGCTGACGGCGCTGGCGGCCCTTCGGGCCCGCGATATACCGGTCGAACGGATCGTCATCAGCGAGACGCCGGGCAGCGATATACCGCTTTCCGAGACCCGGGATACCGTCGAGCGGCTGGCGTCGCCGATTCCCGTGGAAGCGTTGCCCTACGCGTCCTAGAAGCGGCCGACCGCCTTCCAGACAAGGCTTGCCGAGAGCACCAGCAGGAAGTTCATCAGGCCGGTGCGGAAGGCACTTTCCGAAACCCGGCCGCGCAGCGCGCCGCCGAGCGCCATGCCGGCGAAAGTCGGGACCAGGGCGGCGGCGGACCAGGCGATCGTCGCCAAACTCAGCGCGCCTTCCAAGAACAGGCTGCCGGCCCAGAACAGGCTGGCGATCAGGAAGGTCAGCCCGACCGCCTGGATATAGGCCTCGCGCGGCAGCTTGAGGGCGGCGAACCAGGCGGCCAGCAGCAGGTGCAGCGACCCGGTGGCGCCGGTCAGGATGCCGGACACGAACGCCATCGGCGGCGTGCCCCAGCGCTCCACCGAGGGCGGCGCGACGGGATCGAAACGGGCGAGGGTGAGGGCGGCATAGGCGGCGACGAGAATCCCGAGCGCCGCCGACAGCAGCGCAGGCTCGATGGCGAACAGAATCGCCGTTCCCAGTGCGATGCCGATTCCGCCCGCGAGATTGGCGAGGGCGAAGCGCTTGAGCATGGCCGGCGCCTCGGTTCCGCGCGTCGTCTGCCACAGGTTCGAGACGAGCGCGGGGACGATCAGCAGCGGCACGGCGGCGCGCAGGTCGAGACCGAGGCCGAGGATCGCGACCGCCGTCGTCATCTGGCCGATGCCGACCGCGCCCTTGACGATACCGGCAATCAGGAACGCGGCCGCCGCGATGGCGATCTGGGTTTCGGTCAATTCCGGCAGTCCATCGGGGCAGGCAGGATCAAGGCGCGCGGGCGGTCACGATCCAGCACGCGCCGCCGAGGCGGACGGTGCCGCCGTCGTCCTGATGTGCGGAGAGTACCTCGCGGATCGCCGCGACAGCCTTGTCGCGATTGGCGCCGGTCACCTCGCCGAGCGGTTTCGACAACGGCCCCATCTCCATCGCGAAGGCAAGCGCCTCGTCGAGATCGCGCCCCAGCGGGATGGCGAAATCGAAAGGGGCGAGCTGGATGTCTTCCAGGCCTGCGCCTTCCAGGATGCGCCGGGCACGCGCCGGGTCGGCGAAGGAGAACGGGCCCGGGTCTTCCGGCCCGGGGCGCGGCGGCATGTCGATGAAGGGCCTGGCGGCCGAGACCGGCTCCATCGCCCACGGGTTCTCGCGCGGCTCGCGCCAGACTCCGAAGGCGACGCGGGCGCCGGCGGAGAACGAGCCAGCAATCCGCCGGAACGCCTCTTCCGGCGCGTCGAAGAACATGACGCCCAGCCGAGAGATCGCCGCATCGAACGACATTTCCGCAAACGGGTAGATAGAGGCGTCGCCGAGCACGAAGACGACGTTGACCAGCCCGGCCTCGTCGGCGCGGTCCTGCGCGCGGTCGAGCATGGGGCCGGAGACGTCGGTCGCCGTTACCGAGCCGATCGCCGTCGTGCGCTGCGCGGCGGCCATCGCCAGCCCGCCGCCGCCGCAGCCGATATCGAGGATGCGGTCGCCCGGACGAATTTCCGCCGCGTCGATCACGGCATCCGTCAGCTCGGCGAACATGTGGTCCACGATCGCCGTGTAGCGCGCCCAGGACTCGCCGTGCTCGCCGTTCCAGAACTCTATCTGGGAGGTATTTTCGTTGGTCATGGAAAGGGAGTTTATAGGGTTCCGCCCAACAAAAAAGGCCGCACGAAGCGGCCTTTCTGTTCGTTACGGCGATCGCGGGCTCAGAAGCCTTCGCGCTCCAGCCGCTTGCGCTCCAGCTTGCGGGCACGCCGGATCGCCTCGGCCTTTTCACGGGCGCGGCGTTCGGACGGCTTCTCGTAGGAGCGGCGCATCTTCATCTCGCGAAAGATGCCTTCGCGCTGCATTTTCTTCTTCAGGGCGCGGAGCGCCTGATCCACATCGTTGTCGCGTACGGAAACTTCCACAGCCGGTTCTTCTCCTTTCGGGCGAACAACTTCACCGGCACCTCCCGGCGAAGCTCGCGTATCTCAATATACATCGCTTTGGCCGCTGCCGGGCGAAATGCCGAAAACAGCGAAAACCGGCGTTTCCGCCGGTTCTTGATAAGGGCTTATAACATAAAGCGGACTTGATTTTAAAGTCCTTAACGCCATTGTCTGTTAAACAGTGCCGACAGCCGATCCGGAGCCCCTAAGCCTATGACTTTGCTCAAAATCGCCCGAATGGGCCATCCCGTGCTCCTGACGCGGGCCGAAGCCATTGCCGACCCGTCGGCGATGGACGTGCGCGCGCTCGTCGAAAACATGGTCGAGACCATGGAAGACGCGACCGGGGTCGGGCTGGCCGCGCCCCAGGTCTACGAGGGCCGCCGGGTGATCATCTTCAAGTCGCCCCGCGAGCGCGGCGAGGAGCAGGAGCTGGAAAGCGATTTCTCGCCGCTGACGGCCGTCATCAATCCCGAGTTCGAGCCGATCGACGACGACATGGCGCTCGGCTGGGAGGGGTGCCTGTCGATCCCCGGCATCACCGGCGCGGTGCCGCGCTACACGCGGATCGTCTATCGCGGCTACCTGCCCAACGGCCAGCCGGTCGAGCGCGAGGCGACGAACTTCCACGCGCGCGTCGTCCAGCACGAGATCGACCATCTCGACGGCGTGCTGTTTCCGATGAGGATGACCGATCTGTCGCTGCTCTCGTTCAACGAGGAACTCAAGAATTTCATGGAATACGCGACGGCGCAGGTGGCGGCGAACGATGCCGAGGGCGAGGCCGAGTGAGCGACGAGACCGCCGAGCCCCGGATCGAAAGGCACGAGCTTCTCGACGCGGCGTTGCCGCACGTCGCATTCGACGGTTGGACCGGTGCGGCGCTGCGGGCCGGCGCCCGGGATCTCGGGATAGACCCCGGCGCGGTGCGCGAGATCTTTCCGAAGGGCGCGGCGCAGGCGCTGGCCTTCTTTTCGCGGCGCGCCGATGCGCGGATGACTGCGGCGTTCGAAGCGGCCGAAACGGACGGGCTTCGGATGCACGAACGTGTGATGCTCGCCGTCGAGTTGAGGCTGCACGAGCTGATGCCGCATCGCGAGGCGGTGCGCCGCGGGCTGTCGTTCCTCGCGCTGCCGGTCAACGCGCCGCTCGGCGCGAAGCTTCTGTATCGCACCGTCGACGATATCTGGTACGCGGCGGGCGACCGGGCGGCGGATTTCTCGTTCTATACCAAGCGCGGCCTGCTGGCGGGCGTCGTCGCCTCGACGACCCTCTACTGGCTCGACGACGGCAGCGAGGATTTCGTCGCGACGCACCACTTTCTGGAACGCCGCATCGCCGACGTGATGCGGCTGCACGGCGCGCGCCGCCGGGTCGAAGGCGCGGGCGGCCGGTTCCCGAACCCGTTCCGCATCGTGCGCGACGTCGTCGAGAAGCGTTACGGGTCCGGTCGTATTTAAGTTTATTTCTGCGCCAGCCCGCTCCCCCTCTCGGCCACCCAACGCCAGTATCCTCATGGGTGGCCGGGAGGGCGAGCGGGCCGGAACCGGCTGAATCTACTTGATCGGCGTGAGCCGGTTGACGTGGCCCATCTTGCGGCCGGCACGGCTCTCCGTCTTCCCATAGAGATGCAGGCACGCGCCCGGTTCGGCCAATAGCGCCGGCCAGGCGTCGGCCTCGTCGCCGATCAGGTTGGTCATCACCGCATCCGAATGGCGCGCCGGGTCGCCGAGCGGCAGGCCCGCGACGGCGCGGACGAACTGCTCGAACTGGCTGACGGCGCAGGCGTCCATCGTCCAGTGGCCGGAATTGTGGGGCCGGGGCGCGATCTCGTTGACGAGCACGCCGCCGTCGCGTGTGACGAACATCTCGACCGCCAGCAGCCCCACGAGATCGAGCGTCGTCGCCACGCGCCCGGCGATGTCGCGCGCCATGTCCGCAATTTCTGGCGCCACCGTGGAGGGCGCGGTCGTCGTATGGAGGATGTGGTCGCGGTGAACGTTGTCGACCGGCACGTAGGCGGCGGTCTCGCCGGACAGGCCGCGCGCGACGATGACGGAAATCTCGCGCTCGAAATCGACGAAGCCTTCCAGCACGGCGCGCTGTTCGCCGATGGCCGCCCAGGCCGTCAAGAGACCGTCCGCGCCGTCGACGCGCGCCTGACCCTTGCCGTCGTAGCCGAACCGCGCGGTCTTGAGAATGGCGGGCAGGCCCGTCTTCGCCGCTGCGGCTTCGAGGTCGCGGGCGGCGTTCACTTCCGCCCACGGCGCCGTGCCGATGCCGTTGTCGTCCATGAACGCCTTTTCGATGGCGCGGTCCTGCGAGACGTGCAGGCTGTCGACGCCCGGCCGCACCGGCACGTGCGCCGATATGGCGGCGAGCGTCGCGTCGGGCACGTTCTCGAATTCGAAGGTGACGACATCGACGGCGCGGGCGAACGCCTCGGCCGCCGCGGTGTCTTCGTAGGGCGCGGTCGTCTCGAAGGCGGACACCTCCTTCGCCGGTGCGTCGGCGTCGGGGCTGAAGATGTGGCAGCGGTAGCCGAGCCGGGCCGCCGACAGGGCCGCCATGCGGCCGAGCTGGCCGCCGCCCAGAATGCCGATTACCGATCCGGGGGGAAGCGCGTCCGCCATCTGGCTCAGCGGCCTGTCGGTTTTTCCGGGACGTCGGCGGTCTGTTTCGCCCGCCAGGCGGCGAGCTTCTTGGCCACCGCCGGATCGCCGAGCGCGATGATCGAGGCTGCGAGGATGCCGGCGTTCTTGGCGCCCGCTTCGCCGATGGCCAGCGTGCCGACGGGAACGCCGCCCGGCATCTGGGCGATCGACAGCAGGCTGTCGAGGCCCTTGAGCGCACGGCTCTCGACCGGCACGCCGAGGACGGGAAGCGTCGTCATGGAGGCGACCATGCCCGGCAGGTGGGCCGCGCCGCCCGCGCCGGCAACGATGACCTGAAGGCCGCGGTCGGCGGCGGATTTGGCGTATTCGACGAGGCGGTCGGGCGTCCGGTGGGCGGAAACCACCCGGGTTTTGTGCGCGACGCCCATGATCTTCAGCATGTCGGCGGCGTGTTTCATCGTGGGCCAGTCGGACCGGCTGCCCATGATAATGCCGACGACCGGCGCCTTTTTCACTGTCCTGGCTCGCGTCGCCATTTTTTCCCCGTTACTCCCGGAATATTCCGTTCGACCCTTCAGAAACGACCGTGCCGCCAAACCCGGCAGGGATCGGCGGCCGGGCCGCATTATAAGGGCTTCCCCGGACGGCGCAAACCGCAGAAATCCGGGATTCTCAACTATTTGTTAACCGAAGCGGTGTTAACGATTGGGCGAAACGCAGCGACGGATGCGACATATGCGCATAGACAATACGCAGCGGCCCGCCCCGGTTTCAGGTGTCCGCTCGTACCAGAAAGCGAGCAAGGCCAGTGCCGGCAGCAGTCGTCCGGAGGACGCTGCTTCCTTTCTCGGCATCCCGGCGAACGAACTGACGCCGAAGGTCCAGGAAGCCATCATGAAACTGATGGAGGAAGTGGACCGGATGCGTCAGGAGCTGGAGGACAGCCGCTCGCGGATCGAGTATCTCGAATAGCTCGCCGACCAGGATTCGCTTACGCCGGTCGCGAACCGGCGCGCCTTCCTCCGCGAGCTGACGCGCAACCTGTCGCTCGCCGAACGCTACGGCACCGCCTCCAGCGTCATCTATTTCGACGTCAACGGGCTCAAGCAGATCAACGACACCAAGGGACATGCCGCGGGCGACGCGGTCATCCTGAAGGTCGCGCAAATCCTCGCGGCGAACGTCCGCGAATCCGACATCGTCGGCCGTCTCGGCGGCGACGAATTCGGCGTCATGCTGTCCCATGCGGACGAGAATGCCGCCAAGGCGAAGGGGGAGCAGCTCGTCGAGGCGATCGCCGGCGATCCTCGGGACTGGGAAGGCGAGAAAATCCCGCTGAAAGTCGCCTTCGGCGTTCATACCATCCGCGGCGGCGCGGATGCCGGTGCGGCGCTCGAAGCGGCCGACCGGGCGATGTACGAAAACAAGACTGCGAAAAAGCGGGAAAACGTCTGACGGCGCTCTCCGCCGCCGTCGGGGCAGCGATCACGCAATGATGTCGGGATAGAGTTTTCCCTCTATCCGCGAGATCTGATCCTTCAGAACGAGCTTCCTCTTCTTGAGACGTTGCAGCTGGAGCTGGTCATAGGGCGCCCGCTCGGTAAGGCGCGCAATGACGTCGTCGAGATCCCGGTGTTCGAGTTCCAGTTCGGTCAGCTTCTGCCGCAGGGCTTCTTCTTCGCCCATATTCCCTGCCATTCCGATGCAGCTTCGGCCGGATGATAGCAGAATCCCTCAGGCACTGTTACTGTGAAGCGGGCGGAATTCTCCAACCAGGCGGAGACACGTGACGGAAGCGAAACGAATCGGAGTACTTACCAGCGGCGGAGACTGTGCAGGCCTCAATGCCGCGATACGGGCGGTGGTCCACCGGGCCATCGACGGCTACGGCTACCGCGTTTTCGGCATCCACAACGGGACCCGCGGCCTCATGGAACGGCCCCTCGATTACGAGGAGCTGTCCGAACGCATCTTCACGGGACATATCCTTCGAATGGGTGGGACGATCCTGGGATCGGTCAACCGGGGAGATCCGTTCGCTTTCCGCATGCCCGACGGCACGGTCAAGGACAGGGTCGACGAGATCGTCGACGGGTACCGGCAGCTCGGGCTGGACGCGCTGATCGCCATCGGCGGTGACGGCAGCCTCGATATCATCCGCCGGATCGCGCAGCGCGGCGACCTCAACGTGATCGGTATCCCGAAGACCATCGACAACGACGTGGGCGTCACCGAGAACTCGATCGGCTATGTCACCGCCGTCGACGTGGCGACCGAGGCGCTCGACCGGCTGCAGCCGACGGCGGCCAGCCACAGCCGCGTCATGGTCCTGGAAGTGATGGGCCGCGACGCCGGGCATATCGCGCTGTCTGCCGGGATTTCGGGCGGCGCGGACGCGATCCTGATCCCGGAGATCGACTGGTCGGTCGAGGGACTCGCCGCGCGCATCGAGAAAGTCTACGAGACCGGCCGGAATTTCGCGCTGGTAATCGTCGCGGAGGCGGCGCGTCTTCCCGGCGGCGTGACCGTCGGCAAGGAACGCGAGGAAGGGGCGATCCGGCTCGGCGGCGTCGGCGACCGGGTCGGCGAGCTGATCGAGGCGTCGACCGGCTCGGAGACGCGGGTCACCGTGCTCGGCCACGTGCAGCGCGGCGGCGCGCCCAGCCCGCGCGACCGGTTCTTCGCGTCCGCCTTCGGCGTGCACGCGGTCGATCTGGTCGCCGAGCAGCGGTTCGACCGGATGGTCGCATGGTCCAACCGCGAATGCATCGATGTCCCGCTCCAGGACGGGATATCGGGTTATCATACCGTCGATCCGAAGGGCGTCATCGCGCATACGGCGCGCGGCCTCGGCATCTATATCGGCGACGCCTGAACAGGCTTTCACGGCAGGAGAGAGGATTTGGCCGAGTTTCCCGACCACCCGTTCTGGGACTTTTCGCTCGACGTCTATATGAGCGAGGGCGTCGGCGCGGCATGCCTCGCGCTGCAGGAAGCCCACGAGCTCGACGTGAACGTGCTGCTGTATTGCAGCTGGCTCGGCGCGTCGGGGCGCGGCGTTCTGAACGATGCGGAGATGGACGCGGCGCTCGGCGCCGTCGCCGACTGGCACGAAGAGGTGGTCCGGTCGCTGCGCGCGGTGCGCACGCGGATGAAGGGAGGTGTGGCCAACGCGCCGGCCGAACTGGCCGAATCGCTGCGGCAGCGGATCCAGAAGGCCGAGATCGACTGCGAACACACCGAGCAGCTCATGCTCGCCGCCGCCGTCGACCGCGCCGCCGACGGCTCGCTCGCGGAAAACCGCCGGGCCGCCGATGCGGCCGCCAATATCGGGCTCTATTTCGCCCGCTCCGGCCGCGTCGCGACGGATGCCGACAGGGCTAATCTGGGCGTGATCCTGGGCGTCGCTTTTCGGGGGATCCCGGAGGCGGAAATGGCGGAAATCAGGGACTCCATCGGCCGATGAGCCGCCGCCAGCATCGCGGGTTTTACTTTTTCCGGCGCGCTGTACTAGACTTCCCGGGTGGAGGCGATTTTCCACGCTACGGAGGGAACTTGATATGAGCGAAGGTCTGTCGATCGATAAGCTGAAAACACAACACGCAGAGCTCGAACACGCGCTCGAGGCCGAAGAGGCCAAACTCCAGCCCGATGATGTGACGGTCGCCGAAATCAAGAAACGAAAACTAGCGATCAAGGATGAGATCGCGCGGCTCGAGCATGTCTGAGGCTCGCTGACGCGAAAGAGAAAAGCCCGCCCCGGCATCCCGCGGCGGGCTTTTATATGAGTATTCGGGCAGGCGCCGGGCGGCAGGCCGCCGGCGGTTGCTCAGAGCTTGAATTCGGGCATCGGCGTGTTGGCCGGCGGCGGATCGTCGGCCGGCGGGGACTCGACGGTCGTGCTGTAGCCGGCCCTCTTCACTTCCTTGTCCAGGTCCTGCCGGTTGCACAGGCCCAGGCCCACCGGGTCGCGGGCGCTTATATTCGCCATGTTCCAGTGCGACCGGTCGCGGATCGCCTTGATGGTCGGCTTCGTGGTGCCGATCAGGCGCGAGATCTGCGCATCGGCCAGATTCGGGAAATGCTTTACCAGCCAGGCGATCGCGTCGGGCTTGTCGCCGCGGCGGGCGACAGGCGTGTAGCGCGGGCCCTTGGTCCGCGTTGCGGGCCGCGGCACGGTGGTCTTCGCCATCTTGAGACGTTCGGCCGGGTCGGCCTCGCAGCGCGCGATTTCCTCGCGGGTCAGCTGGCCGTTGGCGATGGGGTCGTAGCCCACCATGCCGACCGCGACCTCGTCGTCCGCGATGCTCTGCACTTCGAGCTCGTGGAGATTGCAGAACGCCCCGATCTGGCGAAAGGTCAGGCCCGTGTTCTCGATCAGCCACACGGCGGTGGCCTTCGGCATCAGGGGCTGGGCGGTGTCGTTCGATTGACGGCTCATAATTCCACTCTCTTTCAAGTTCGACGCGCGGTCCGCGTTATTCCGCCGCGTCCGCGTCGACGCTTAGCATGATCTTACCGATATGGGCGCTCGAGGCCATCAGCGCATGGGCTTCGTTTGCCTTTTCGAGCGGGAAGACCTTGTAAATCAGCGGCTTGATAGCGCCTTTTTCGAACAACGGCCACAATTTCTCGTGTACCGCGGCGGCGATTGCGCCTTTTTGCTCGACGTTGCGCGGCCGCAGGGTCGATCCGGTGTAGCGCAGGCGCTTCATCATGATCGTCGGGATGAACAGCTCGACCTTGGCGCCCTTCTGAACCGCGACCTGGACGAGGCGGCCTTCCGGGGCCAGCACGTCGAGGTTCCGGTTGAAATAGTCGCCGCCCACCATGTCGAGGACCACCGTGCAGCCCTTGCCGCCGGTCGCTTCCTTGACGACCTCGACGAAGTCCTCCTCGGTGTAGTTGATCGCGCGGTCGGCGCCCATCTCCTCGCAGGCACGGCATTTCTCGGCGCTCCGCGCGGTCGTGAAGACGGTGCAGCCGAATGCCTTGCCCACCTGGATCGCGGCCGAGCCGATGCCGCCCGATCCGCCATGCACCAGCAGGATGTCTCCCGATTCCAGCTGTGCGCCGTCGAACAGGTTGGTCCACACCGTGAAGAAATTCTCGGGGATCGCGGCGGCGCGGATCATGTCGAAGCCCTCGGGCAGGGGCAGCGCCTGCGGGGCGGGCACAACGCAGTATTCGGCGTAGGAGCCGCCCGAAACAAGCGCGCAGACCTCGTCGCCCAGCGTAAAGCTGTCGACGCCGTCGCCCAGTTCGACGACCGTACCGGCGAGCTCGAGGCCGGGAATGTCCGTCGTTCCCTTCGGCGGCGGGTAGCCGCCCTCGCGCTGCATCGTGTCCGGGAAGTTGACGCCCGACGCGGCGACCTTGACCAGGATCTCGCCGGCCCCGGGGCGCGGCGTGGGTCGCGTGACCGGTTTCAGGACGTCGGGGCCGCCGAATTCGGTGATTTCGATGGCGGTCATATTTTCGGGAATGTCGAAAGACATTTCGCGGGTCTCGATTCTCTGATCTGTCGGGAACGAAGGTTGCAGGTCTATCGTCTCGGCGGCAAACTGACAAGGGGCGCGCGCCGGGAGACCGAGAGATGATCGAAGACGACAACCTTCCGCAGAACATGCCGAAACCGAAGCGGAACCTCGATCCGATGTCGATCGAGGAACTTCACGAATACATCGTGGAAATGGAAGAGGAGATCGAGCGAGTCCGCGGCGAAATCGCCAAGAAGGAGGCGCACCGCGCGGGCGTCGACGCGCTCTTCAAGAAATGAATCGCGTATTAACCAACAACGGCGATTCCATCTAGAAATTAAAACTTTTTTCGATGTGCAGATTCGATTTGTTTCGATGCTTTTCTGAAAAATCTTCCACGAAAGCCATATAAAATATTGAAAAATAATAGATAATCAGGATCTCTGCGTCCAAGAATTCATACAATAATATTCCCTAATTTCCTAAAAATTGGGGTGTATTTTAAATGTTTGTTAACGATTTCGGCCGTATTCTCATTGTCGACGGTTCGGGCGACCGAATCGTTGAAAAGGATCCTCATCCCATCCTTTTGACGCCTCCCTGTTAACTGAACCGCCCTTCCGGGCGGTTCTTTTTTTGCTTTACGCTTTGTTCAAGGCGTGTTTGCTAGGATGTGCGAAATCGCCAACAAGGTGCCGATTATCGAATGGCGGGTCCGCTGAACGCATTTATCGAGGATTCCTATCAGGAAACCCTCACGCTGATGACCGAACTCCGGGACTATCTGACGGAGATCCAGTCATCGCCGACCCCGTCGCTCGACCCGCAGATCCGCACGCGGATCATCGGCGAAATATCCTCCATGACCCGGCATATGACGGAGGCCATGGCGTGGCTGCTGCTGCAGAAGGCGGCCGCGGCAGGCGAAATCACCAGCGTCGAGGCCAGCGAGCGGGCGGACGGGCTGATGACCGTCGAGGAGACGCCGCGCGAGCCCGAAGCCGGAGCGGCAGCGCTGCCGATGGAAGTTCGCGGCTATATCGACCGCAGCAGGCGGCTCTATGGCCAGATCCGCAAACTCAGGGAAACGACCGACAGGGCGACCGGCTGATCGCTTAGCCAATATCCGGAAATGAAAAAGGGGACGCGGATGCGTCCCCTTCGTCGTTTGCGCAAGCGGCCGGCCTACTTGATGCCGAGATCCTGGAACCGCTTGTTGAACTTCGCGACCTGGCCGCCGGAATCGACGAGACGCTGCGAGCCGCCCGTCCATGCCGGGTGCGACTTCGGGTCGATATCCAGCTTCAGCTGTTCGCCTTCGCTGCCCCAGGTGGAGCGCGTGCGGTAGGTCGTGCCATCGGTCATCACGACTTCGATTTCGTGATATTCCGGATGAATGTCTTTTTTCATCGCAATTTCTCCTGCGAAAGAGCGCGCTTTATAGGGAAATGCGCCCCCGTTTGCAACAAAAAGCGGGCGCCGGGCCGGAAGATACTTAACGCTGCGTCAGCTTGAACTCGATGCGGCGGTTTCGGCGATAGGCGATCTCGTCGGTGCGGGCGTCGAGCGGCTGGAACTCGCCGAAACCCGCGGCGACAAGGCGGTTGGCGGGGACGCCGAATTCGATCAGCTCCTTCACCACCGAGATGGCCCGTGCCGACGACAGCTCCCAGTTCGACGGGAATTTCTCGTTGTTTATCGGCACCCGGTCGGTATGGCCGTCGACCCGCAGCACCCAGTTCAGCTCGTCCGGGATGCGCTTCGAAATCTCGACCAGCGTCTGGGCTAGCTGGCGGATGCGGTCCTTTCCGTCCGGATTGAGATCGGCCGCGGCGGACGGGAACAGCACCTCGGACTGGAAGACGAAGCGGTCGCCGACGATCCGGACGCCCTGGCGCTCGCCGAGCACCTCCCGCAGCCGGCCGAAGAACTCGGACCGGTAACGCGCGAGCTCGGCGACCTTTGAGGCAAGCGCCTGGTTGAGCCGCTTGCCGAGATTGACGATCTGGACGTTCTGTTCGGCGGCCTTCGCCTCGGATGCCTCGAGAGCGGCGTTGAGCCGGGCGAGCTGCTGGCGCAGCGCGGCGAGCTGGCGGTTGAGGATCTCGACCTCGCGGCGCGCCTCGGCGCCGATCTTCTGCTCGTCGGTCAGCTCCTGGCCGATCCGCTGCGCCTGTTCGGACAACTCCCGGATCTTGAGGTCCCTGGCCTCGATGTCCTTCTGGGCGAGGGCGGTGCGTTCCTCCTCGGTCGACAGGCGCGTCTCCAGCTCCTTCGACTTGTCGCGCAGCGCCGTGACCGTCTCGTCGCGCGCCTTCACGGTCGCGGCGAGATCGGCGACCCGCTTCTCGAGCGCGGTACGCACCTCGCGCAGCGCCGTGATGTCGCGGTTGAGCTGGGCGATTTCGGCGAGACGCGCCTCGATGACTTCCTTGTCCGCGGCGACGGTCTTGAGCGCTTCGGCCAGTTCCTCCCGCGTCGTCCGCTGCTCGGCGACGATCGTATCCAGCCGCGTCTGGAGCGACGCGAGTTCCGCGTTGCGGTCCGCCAGCATGCTTTCCAGCGCGGTCTTCTGCGGCAGCACTTCGGCAAGCTGGCTCGACAGGCGTTCGCGCGTCGCGACCGAGGCGGCGAGATCGGCGGAAAGCTGCGAGACGTTGTCGCGCAGCTGGGCCGTCTCCGAGCGTTCGAGGGCCAGCATTTCCGACAGTTCGGCGACCTGCCGGGTGAGGCGCTCAAGCGCCTGGTTGCGCCCGGACAGCATCTCGCTGAGAAAGAACTGGGCCAGCGTGAAGATCATCAACAGGAAGATGATGATGATCAGGAGGGCCGATAGCGCATCGACGAAACCCGGCCAGATGTCTAACGCCTGGCGCCGGTTGCGGATGGCGCGGGCCATGTCGGCTCCTCGCCCCGGCCGTCAGCGCCCCGCCTGCTCGGCGATGGCGGCGAGCGTGCGGGACAGGACTCGGATTTCGCTGCGCAGCTCCTGGACGACCTCGTTCCGCCCGTTCGCCGCGTCTTCGAGCAGGCGCGCTACATGGACGTCTATATTGCGCAGGTGATTGCGGATGTCGTCGTTCCCCGCCGTGGCGGCGAGCCCGGAGCGGCTCAGGCTATCGTCGAGCCGCGCGAGGATGGGCTTCAGTTCGAGCTGGCTCTCCGCGAGCTTCACCATCAGCGACTGTTCCGCCTTCATCTGATCGGTCAGCGTCCCCAGCCGTTCCGAGAGCTGGACTATGCCCTGGTTGGCGCCGATCCGGGATTCCTCGCCGCGCTGCAGCGTGCGCTGAAGGCTTTCGAGGCTGTCGGCGGTCTGTTCGAGGAGCGCCTGGACGTAGGCCGGAACCGACTGGTCGCCTTCCATCGACAGAGCGCCCGACGCAAGGCGCGTCTGGCCCGACAGCCAGTCCTCGAGATCGTTGTAGAACCGGTTCTGCGCCTGGCCTGCCTGGAGCTCGAGGAAGCCGAGCACCAGCGAACCGGCGAGACCGAAAAGCGACGACGAAAAAGCGGTGCCCATGCCGGCGAGCGGCGCCTGAAGACCCTTCTTGAGATTCGCGAACACGCCGCCCAGCTCGCCGCCCTCGATCGCGAGCCCGCCGATCACGTCGCTGACCGACCCGATGGTCTGCAACAGGCCCCAGAACGTCCCCAGCAGGCCGAGGAAGATCAGCAGGCCGATGGTGTATCGCGACAGGTCGCGCGATTCGTCGAGTCGCGCCGAAATCCCGTCGAGGACCGAGCGCATCGACAGCGCCGACAGGCTGAAGCGCTCGGACGTGCGCTCGCCGAGCATGGCCGCCATCGGCGCCAGCATGTGCGGCTGCGGCGAGTCCGACGTGCCCGGCCGGCCGCTGCGATAATTCTCCATCCACGCGACGTCGCCGATCAGTACGAAGACGGTGCGGAAAATATAGACGATGCCGAGCAGCAGAACGCCGACGATCAGGCCGTTCAGGAACGGGTTCGACAGGAAGGCGTCGATGATGCCGCCGGAGAGCAGCGCGGCGATTGCGGCGACGGCCACGAGAAACGCGACCATTCGGAACAGGTATCGCCGCGGATGCGTCATCGGCGCGGCCCGCCTCGGCGTTTCCGGTGGGGCGCCGCGCCGGGGAGGGGCGTCATCGCGCCGTCACGACGACGTCGACGCGATCGGACGGCCCGCTCTCGAACTTGTTGCCGAGGGCGCGGACGTCGATGCGCGTGCTGCTGATTTCCTTGTCGATGAGATATTTGCGGACTGCCAGGCCGCGTGACAGCGACAGGCGTCTCGCCTGGCTCGCCGTCTGCGAATCGCCGCCCGCGTAGGCCATCAGCTGCAGGCGCAGCGAGCTGTCCGACTTGAGCGATCCGGCAAGGCCGTCGAGCGTCTGCTTCGCGGCGTCGCGGATCGCCGCTTCGCCCGAATCGAAGCTCAGCCGGAACTCGCGGCCGGGCGCGATCGCACCGCCGGACGGCGGAAGAGATGCCGTCTGTCGCGGCGGTTCCGGGGCTGCCTTGAGCGGCATCGGCTCGGACTTCGGAGGCTCCGGCAGCTTCGGCGGAGCGACGGAGACGACCGGGGGC
>JAYPTI010000078.1:12787-15361 GCA_038133505.1 Alphaproteobacteria bacterium | reverse complement strand
GCTCTCGGGGCCACCGCGCGCAGTGCCGGCGACGAAGACGAATGTCGCCGGATCCTGGCGGAAGCCGAGGACATCATCGCGTCGGGCTGCGTCTCCAATAATCCGCTTTTGTTCTAACGCGACGCCGCGCTGACGGCCGCCGCGCGGCAATGGCCGAACGAAGCGCGGCGCTACGCGACAGCGCTGCGGGACGCGTTCACCGAAGAACCGTTGCCATGGTGCGATCTGACGGCCGACGGAGCGGACGCGCTTGCGTCGTGGCTGGAAAGCGGAGACGCCGCAGACGTCGATACGATTGCATCGCGCGCCGGGGCTCTCGGATTCTCCGGCTGGGCGCGCGTGTTGCAGTCCGCGGTCAAGAAACGTCTCTGACCGGCGCTTGAGCAGCCGGGGAGAGGGCCGCCTGCGAGCGCGCGTTCCGTTCTATTTCCGCTTACGCGGAAACGCCCGTCAGCAAGACTTCCGGCGGCGTGCGACGCCCAACGCCGGCAGCGCGAACCCCATGATGCCGAGCGACGCCGGTTCGGGAACCGCCGAACCGGTTTCGGTCTGGGTCGTGCTGACGAGCGTCTCGTCGCGGCATACATAATACGGGAAGCCCGCGCCCTCGTAATTGGAATAACTCATCAGCGCGCCGATCGCAGCGCCCGCCGTGGTATCGAATTCCGCGCCGAGCGTCTCGACAGACGCGATCTGAATGAAAAAGTCGAACTGCTCGATGAGCCGAACCGGCAGTTCCTGCTGATAGAGGTAGAGATCGTATTCGAGGTTTTGCGATCCGGCGTCGGTCCCGAACAGGGCGATGCGGGTCGCGGCGATATCGGCCCCGACGACGAGATCGAAACGGACGTCGCTGTCCTGGAATACGCCCGACGGCGCGGTGAAGCTGATCGAGTCGACCGACTGACCGAAGATGCTCGTGGTCATCGCGTCGTCGAACGTGAACGACACCGTGCCCGACACTTGATCGTACGTTGCAGGATTGCCGGAGCCGTTCTCGGCGAAGTTGGAGAACGTGAAATCGATCGTCTGCGTAATGATCGCCGCACGCGCGCCGGTCGCCGACAACGCGCACAGCGCCGCCGCGGCCGCCAAAGCCCTGAAGTTCATCTTACCTACCCCCCAACCCCGCGATGTGCGGGGCTACTGATACCGTATTGTAGTCAGGCGTGCGGCGCCTCAAAAGGGGGATTCGGCGCTATTCCGGCCTGTCGATCCCGGCTTTTTTCAGCGCCGCCGACTGGCGCTTTTCCAGCGCCTTGACGTCGAAATCGCCGATCAGGTCGTGGAACAGGCGGTGCCAGTTCACTTCCGCCTTGAGATGCAGGAACACCGAGCCGAGGCCGATGGCGGCGCGGTCCATCAGGACGAACTCGCGGGGCGGCGTCACGCCGCCGAGACGGCGCAGTTCGCCGTGCACCTTGTTGGCGACCTTCGCGCCGTACATCGAGCCGTCGGTCTCCTGGATGCGGCGTTCGCGGTCCTCCAGCAGCGGACCGTAGACGAACTCGGCCCACATGTTGAGCGTGTCGATCACGTCGTCCGAGAGGCCGGTGAACCCCCACGTCTCGTAGGCGTGAACCGCGAGGGCGCGGTCGTCGGTCCTGAGCGCGTTGTAGAGGTCGATCACGCCCTGTACGAAATGCGGCTGGAAGATGCGGATGCAGCCGAAATCCATCAGGTTGATCGAGCCGTCGTCGCGAACCGAGTAGTTGCCGAGATGCGGGTCCCCGTGGATCGTGCCGTAGTAGTAGAACGGCACGTACCAGGCGCGGAACATGTTCTTCGCGACCGTATTCCGCGTTTCCTGATCCGCGTCGACCCAGTCGAGCAGGCGCGTTCCGTCGAGCCAGGTCATGGTCAGCAGGCGCCTGGTCGACAGCTCGGGCACCGGTTCGGGAACGTGGACGCCGGTCTCCTTCGCCAGCATCTCGCGATAGAGATCGATGTGCTTGCGTTCGAGCTCGTAGTCGAGTTCCTCGCGAAGCCGGTCGGAAACCTCGCGGTGGATCTCGCGCGGATCGACCGCCTTGTCGTAGCGGTGATAGATGCCGAATACGATGCGCAGCTGGCGGAGGTCGGCCTCCACCGCAGACTGCATGTCGGGATACTGGAGCTTGCAGGCAAGCTGCCGGCCGTCCTTGTGCACGGCGCGGTGGACCTGGCCGAGCGAGGCCGCGGCGGCGGCTTCCCGCTCGAAGCTGTCGAACCTGTCCTGCCAGCCCTGCCCGAGCTCGGTCGTCATGCGGCGGCGGACGAACAGCCAGCCCATCGACGGCGCGTTGGACTGCAGCTCGGCCAGCTCGGTGACGTATTCCTCGGGCAGCATGTCGGGCACGGTCGACATGATCTGCGCGACCTTCATCAGCGGGCCCTTGAGACCGCCCAGCGCCTGCTTGAGCTCCTCGGCGTGCTTGCCCTTGTCGAGCTCGAGCCCGAGATACCGCTGGCCCGCGACGCGCGCGGCAAGACCGCCGACGGCGCGCCCCACGCGGGCGTAGCGCTTGGCGCGCCCGCCGAGCGAGTTGTCTTCTTCTGTTTCCCCCTCTCCCTAGCCCTCTCCCCCGGGGGGAG
>JAYPTI010000078.1:0-12777 GCA_038133505.1 Alphaproteobacteria bacterium | reverse complement strand
CGGCCGCCGAGCGTCGACCGTTCGCGGTCGGTTGCCATGTCCGTGCGCCCGGCCGGCCTACTTCATCGCCGCCAGTTCGTCGATCAGCCCCTCGATGACGCCGAGTCCCTTCTGCCAGAAGGCCGGGTCGGAGGCGTCGAGGCCGAACGGCGCAAGTAGCTCCTTGTGGCGCAGCGTGCCGCCCGCCCGCAGCATGTCGAGATACTTGTCCGCGAACCCGTCCGCCGCCTGCTCGTAGACCGCATAGAGCGAGTTCACGAGGCAGTCGCCGAACGCGTAGGCATAGACGTAGAACGGCGAGTGGATGAAATGCGGGATGTAGGTCCAGAACCAGCGGTAGTCGTCGTCGAACCGGATGGCGGGACCGAGGCTCTCGGTCTGGACGTCGATCCAGATGTCGCAGATTTCGTCCGCCGTCAGCTCGGCCTCGCGCCGCGCGTTATGGACGCGCAGCTCGAAATTGTAGAACGCGATCTGGCGGACCACCGTGTTCAGCATGTCCTCGACCTTGCCGGCGAGCATCTCCTTGCGGCGCGCGGGATTGTCCTCGGCCCGCAGCATGCGCCGGAAGGTCAGCATCTCGCCGAATACCGACGCGGTCTCTGCCAGCGTCAGCGGCGTATCGGCCATCAGGTTGCCCTGCGGCGCGGCCAGCACCTGGTGGCAGCCGTGGCCGAGTTCGTGGGCGAGCGTCATGACGTCGCGCGTCTTGCCCTGGTAGTTGAGCAGCAGGTACGGATGCGCCGACGGCACGGTCGGATGCGCGAACGCGCCGGACGACTTGCCTTCGCGGACCGGCGCGTCGATCCACGCATTGTCGAAGAATTTCCGGCCGACATCTGCGAGCTCGCCCGAGAAGTCGCGATAGGCGGAAAGCACCGTCTCGGTCGCTTCCGTCCACGGGATGATGCGCGTCTCGGCGTTGGGCAGCGGCGCGTTACGGTCCCAGTGGTCGAGCTTCTCCTTGCCGAACCAGCGCGCCTTCAGCGCGTAGTAGCGATGGGAAAGATCCGGATAGGCCGCCTGCACCGCGGTGTTGAGCGCATCGACGACCTCGTCCTCGACCTGGTTGGAAAGATTTCGGAGCGATTCGGGGCGCGGATAGTGGCGCCAGCGATCCTCGATCTCCTTTTCCTTGGCGAGCGTGTTGGTGATGCGCGCGAACAGCCGGCCGTGCTTTCCGAGTTCGCCGCCGAGCGACTTGGCCGCCTTCTTGCGGAACCCCTCGTCGGGGTTCGACAGCATGTTCATGACCTCCTCCGACGTCAGCCGGTCGCCGTCGACGTCGAAGCGCATGTCCGCCATCGTCTCGTCGAACAGCCGGTTCCAGGCGGCGCGGCCGGCGACGCTCTTCTCCAGCAGCAGGCGCTCGGTCTGCTCGTCGAGCATGTGCGGCTTATAGACCCGGACGTTGGCGATCCACGTTTCGTAATGGCCGGCCTTGCCGGCGAGCTGTTTTTCGAGCGTCGCGTCGTCGATATCCGTGAGTTCGAGCTCGAAGAACAGCAGGTCGGACGAGATCGCGTTCACCTTTTCCTGCATCGACTGGTAGAAGCGGCCGATCGCCGGGTCGGAGACGTTGCCCGCGAAGGTGAGCGACGCGAAGCTCATCAGCCGGCCGATCGTCTCGCCGATGCGTTCGTATTCCGCGATCGCCGCGCCGAGCGCATCGCCGTCGTAGCCGGCGAGCTTGCCCTTGTGCGCGGCGGCAAACGCCTTCGCGTCCGATGCGGAGGCGTCGAGGTCGGCTTTGAGCTCGGCACTGTCGGTGCCGGGATAGAGATCGGTGAGATCCCACTCGGGCAGTTTCCCGAGCGGCGCGTCCTGCGCGGCAGCGGCCGTTCCAGTCGTCATGTGTGGCTCCCTTGGGTTGACCACGATATAAGTTGCAAAAGCCAATACGCCAACAGGGAACGCCCGGATGTCCATGGATTACGACGCCTGTACCAGCCTTGCGGCCATGTTCTTCGAGAACACGGCCGCGATGGGCGACGCGCCGTTCCTGTGGCGCAGGGCGGGCGGAAGCTGGGAGGCGACGACGGCGGCGGACGCGCGGTCGGAGGCGGCGAAACTGGCCCGGGCGCTCGGTGCGCTGGGCGTCAGCGCCGGCGACCGGGTGGCGCTCGTCTCGGAAAGCCGGCCCGAATGGATGATCGCCGATATCGGCATTATGGCCGCGGGCGGTATCGCCGTCCCGGCCTACACCACGAACCAGATTTCGGATCATCTGCATTTGCTGCGCGACAGCGGTGCGCGCGGCGCCATCGTCTCCGGCCCGGCGCTCGCGAAGAACCTGCTGCCGGCCGCCCGCGACGCCGGGCTCGACTTCGTTATCTCGATGGAGCCGCTGGAGCGGGCCGGCGACGGGCCCGCCATCCATGACTGGCGGGCCTTGCTGGATACCCAGGACGCCGCGCCGCCCGACGTCTCCGGCATCGCCCGGGCCGATACGGCCTGCCTGATCTATACCTCGGGCACCGGCGGCACGCCCAAGGGCGTGATGCTGAGCCACGGGGCGATCCTGTCGAACTGCAAGGGCGCCTATCACCTGTTGCTGCAGCTCGGCCTCGACGACGAGGTGTTCCTGTCGTTCCTGCCGCTGTCGCACTCCTACGAGCACACCGCGGGGCTGATGTTCCCGCTGTCGATCAAGGCGCAGATCTATTACGCCGAGGCCATCGACCGGCTGGCCGCCAACATGGAAGAGGTCAAGCCGACGATCATGACAGCCGTGCCGCGCCTCTACGAGACGATGCACGGCCGCATCGTCCGCGGCGTCCGCAACAAGGGCGGGCTGTCGGAGAAACTGTTCTTCCGCGCGGTCGAGATCGGCCGCAAGCGGTACGAGGGCACCGGCCTCACGCTGTGCGACCGGCTCGTCGATCCGCTGCTGAACGAGCTGGTGCGCGCCAAGGTCGCCGGCCGTTTCGGCGGGCGGCTGAAGGCGATGGTCTCCGGCGGGGCGCCGCTCAACTACGACATCGGCGTCTTCTTCAAGGCGCTCGAGGTGCCGCTGCTTCAGGGTTACGGCCAGACCGAATCCGCCCCCATCGTGAGCTGCAACCTGCCGTCCAGGAACAAGATTCACACGGTCGGCCCGCCCTTCGTCGACGTCGATGTGAGGATTGCCGCCGACGGCGAAATCCTCGTCCGCGGCGAGCTGGTGATGCAGGGCTACTGGAACATGCCGGACGAAACCGCCGCGGCTGTCACCGACGGCTGGCTGCATACCGGCGACATCGGCACCATCGACGAGGACGGCTTCCTCGCGATTACCGACCGCAAGAAGGACATCATCGTCAATTCGGGCGGCGACAACATCGCGCCGCAACGCATCGAAGGGTTTCTCACGCTGCAGCCGGAAATCGGCCAGGCGATGGTCCACGGCGACAAGCGGCCTCATCTGGTCGCCCTGATCGTTCCCGACGCCGATTTCGCCGCCGAATGGGCGCGCGCAAACGGGGCGGAGGCGAGCCTGCCCGCGCTGTGCGGGAACGACGCGTTCCGCGCCGCCGTCGGCGAGGCGATCGAGCGCATCAATGCGGACCTGTCGGTCATCGAGCGCGTCCGCCGCTTCATCCTGACGCCGGAGACGTTCACCACCGAGAACGAAATGCTGACGCCGTCGATGAAGATCCGCCGCCACGTCATCCGCGAGCGCTACGGCGACCGGCTGGAGGCGCTGTACGGACGCTGAGCGCGCCTTTGACAATTTTCGGGCACACGGCAAAACAGTTTTGCGCCCGCGACACTCTCCCTACGTCTGAAACGCGCGGATTTGATTGGATTTTCCGCCGCACGGATGCAATGACTAGAAAGACAGGAGAAGTGCCTTGATGAAGTTCGCCCGTTCCCCCGCCGCCGTCGTCGCCCTTTGCTCGGCCCTCGCCCTCGGCGCGTGTACGCAGCCGACCGGCCTGATCAACGTCGCGTCCTCGCCCGCCGAAGACCGGTCGTTCGAGGCCCTCAAGAGCGACAGCGCGATCGCGCTCGACATCAACGAGGTGCTGCTCGGCGAAAAATACCGCGACCTGTTCTTCGAAATCTCGACCGACGTCTACGAGGGCCATGTCCTGCTGACGGGAACGGTCAAATTCGCGGAGAACAAGCAGCGCGCGACCGACCTCGTCCGCGGCATCAAGGGCGTCCGACAGGTCATCAACGAGATGCAGGTGACCGACACCTACGGCGTCGGGCCCGCCGCCAACGATCTGTGGATCGAGACGAAGCTGAAGGCGCAACTGGTGACCACGGACGGCATCCGGTCGATCAACTACCGCTGGCGGTCCATCAAGGGCACCGTCTATCTCATCGGCGCCGCCCGCTCGCAGGCGGAACTCGATACGGTGCTCGACGTGATCCGGAATACCGCGCGGGTCCAGCGCGTCGTCAATCACGCGTGGGTCCGCCCGCCCAAAGCCTGAACAACCGACAGTCGACAGGGAGAAAGATCATGGCAGACAAGGAAACGGCGCTCATCGTGGGCGCCGGACGCGGCCTCAGCGCGTCGCTGACGCGGTTGTTCGCCGCCGAAGGGATGAACGTCGCCATCGCGGCGCGCAACACCGACAAGCTCGCGGACCTGTGCGGCGAGACCGGCGCGAAGGCCTATGCGTGCGACGCCGCCGACCCTGCCTCCGTCGCCGCCCTGTTCGGCGCCGTCACCGGTGACATCGGCGAGCCCGACGTGGTCGTCTACAACGCGTCCAACCGCGCGCGGGGGCCTGTCCAGGACCTCGACCCCGAGGCCGTGCGGACGGCGATCGAGATCAGCTGCTTCGGCGGATTCCTGGTCGCGCAGCAGGCTGCGAAGCAGATGATCGCGCGCGGCAAGGGCTCCATCCTGCTGACCGGCGCATCGGCCAGCGTGAAGGGCTACCCGAACTCGTCGTCCTTCGCGATGGGCAAGTTCGGGCTGCGCGGCCTTGCGCAATCGCTCGCCCGCGAACTGCAGCCTCAGAACATCCACGTCGCCCATTTCGTGATCGACGGCGGCATCCTGCAGGGCCCCGACGACGCCCGCGCCGCCGAGCGCGGCGAGGATGCGATGCTCCTGCCCGACGAGATCGCGAAGGACTATCTCCACGTCCACCGCCAGCACCGCAGCTCCTGGACCTGGGAGGTCGAGCTTCGTCCCTGGGTGGAAAAATTTTAGGAACAAAAAAGGCCGGCATTGCCGGCCTTTTTCATGACGTTGACGCGTCGCCTTATTCGGCCGCGATCGGCTGTTCGAGCATCCCGAGCGCCGCGAGGTAGGTGTCGAGGAGGAACTCCTCTTCCTGGCGGTCGTTGTCGTCCATCTTGCGCAGCCGGATGACCTTGCGCATGGTCTTGGGGTCGAAGCCGGTGCCCTTGGCCTCGGCATAGACCTCCTTGATATCGGCCATCAGGGCCGTTTTTTCCTCTTCGAGCCGCTCGATGCGTTCGATGAAGGAGCGCAGACGATCCTGCGCAACCTGGCCGCCTTCAGCCATCGGAATTCTCCCGTTTTGTCCCACACAATGGTGTGGGCCGACCTTATGGGCCGGTCCGCGAATCGGGAAGAATCGGGGCCGTCAGGTTATCCACAAAGGACGAATTTCCCGGGGAAAACCGCCGCTGGGCCTCTGGATAAGTAGGAACCTCTGGAAAACTCTCAGTGATGCGCCTTGATGGCCTCGTCGAACTTGGCCTTCTGGTCGTCGGACGCCTCGGACTGGTACTTGTCGCGCCATTCGTTGAACGGCATGCCGTAGACGATCTCGCGGGCAGCATCCTTGTCCATCTCGATGCCCTTCTCGTTCGCGGCTTCCATGTACCAGCGGCTGAGGCAGTTGCGGCAGAAGCCCGACAGGTTCATCAGGTCGATGTTCTGGACGTCGGTGCGCTCGCGCAGGTGGTCGCGAAGCGCGCGGAACGCGGCGGCTTCGAGCTCGATGCGGGTCTGGTCATCCATGTCGATGTCTCTTCATCCTTGAATTAGTTGCCGCTGATATAAGGCGGATCGCGGCGCGTTGCAAAGCGGCGGCCGGCAATTCGACCCTCGCCGCCGGCTGTTTCGGAAACGGGCTGAAGGCGAGGCGGCTGCGGGACAGCCCGCGCGCCGGGCGAATTCCGCAATTGGACCGGCGCGGCGCGCGGGATATAAGCCGGGCCATGAACCCGCCCGACGTCGAAACGGCAACCGATACGATAACCGCGCTGCGCAACGAACGGATCGCCATCGCAGCCCTGTTCGTGGGCGCGGTCACGATCGCCTTCGCGCCGATCCTCGTGCGGTTGAGCGAAATCGGCCCGACGGCCACGGGGTTCCACCGCTTCCTGCTCGCCATCCCGCTCTACTGGGCGATCCAGGCGGTCCTGCCGCGCCCGGACGCGCCGGCGGCGGCGCGGAAGCCGCGCGGCGCGCGCGATTTCATCCTGCTGGCGATGGCGGGGGTCTATCTCGCCGCCGACGTCGCGGTCTGGCACCTGTCGATCCAGATGACGACGGTCGCCAACTCGACGCTGCTCGCCAACATCGCGCCTGTCTTCGTCGTGCTCGGCGGCTGGCTGCTGTTCCGCACGCGGGTCACGGGCACCTACCTGATCGGGCTCGCCGCGGCGATGGTCGGCGTCTTCGTGCTGTCGCAGGCAAGCCTGTCGCTCAGCCGGACGCATTTCTTCGGCGACCTGCTCGGCATCCTGACCGCCGTCTTCTACGCCGCCTACCAGATGTCGGTGGAACGCCTGCGCAAGCGTTTCTCGACGCTGACCATCATGGTCTACGCGATCCCGGCGAGCGCGCTGTTCATGCTGCCGCTCGCGATCCTGAGCGGCGATGCGCTGGCGCCCGAAACGCTCGCGGGCTGGGCATTCCTGATCGCGCTGGCCGCCGGGCCGCAGGTGTTCGGCCAGGGGCTGATCGCCTGGGCGATGGCGCACCTGCCGGTCGCCTTCGCGTCGGTCAGCCTGCTGATCCAGCCGGTAACCGCGGCGTTCGTCGCCTGGATGCTGTTCGACGAGCGCATCGGGCCGACGCAGGCGATCGGCGGCATCGTCGTCCTCGGCGGCATCTACCTCGCGCGGCGCGGAAGCGCCCGCAGATGAGCGCTTCCCGGGACATTCGGCAAACCCTGCGCGCGCTGTTCGACGCGGCGGTGGGCGCCGCCGATCCCGCCAATGCCGTGCCGCCGCACCTGCCCGCTCCGCCGGCCCGCCGGACGCTGGTTCTCGCTGCCGGAAAGGCGGCCGCGGCGATGGCACGGGCGGTCGAGACGCACTGGACCGGCGATGCGTCCGCGCTGACGGGTCTCGCCGTCACGCGTTACGGTCACGGGGTCGACTGCGAGCGCATCGAGGTGATCGAGGCCGGTCATCCGCTGCCCGACGAAGCGGGCCGTGCCGCTGCGGGCCGCTTCCTGCGCGAGGCTCGCCGAAAAGCAGGCCGTCACGCGGCAACTGCTCGCCTCCGGCGCGCCGATCGGCGAGATGAACTGCATGCGAAAGCATCTGTCCGCGATCAAGGGCGGACGGCTGGCCGCGGCCGCAGCGCCGGCGCAGGTCGTCACGCTCGCCATTTCCGACGTGCCGGGCGACGATCCCGCGGTCATCGGCTCCGGTCCGACCGTGGGCGACCCGACATCCTGCGCCGACGCGCTGGCGATTGCCGGGAAGTACGGCATCGAATTGCCGGCAGGCGCCCGCAACGCCCTGGAATCGGGCGAGTGGGAATCCGTGAAACCCGGCGATCCGCGCCTCCGCGGGGCGCGGTTCGAGATCGTCGCCCGGCCGGCCGACAGTCTCGCGGCGGCCGCCGCCGCGGCCGAACGTTCCGGGTTTCCCGCGACCGTTCTCGGCGACGATCTCGAAGGAGAGGCCCGCGACGTGGGCGCCGACCATGCCCGCCTCGCCCTCGCCGCCCGGCCGGGCGCGCTGATCTCGGGCGGCGAGACGACGGTGACGGTCGACAGCGACGGCGGGCGCGGCGGACGCAACTGCGAATATCTGCTGGCGCTCGCGGTCGCGCTCGACGGCGCGGACGGCGTCCACGCCATCGCCTGCGACACGGACGGGATCGACGGCACGGAGGACGCGGCCGGCGCGCTGATAGCGCCGGACACGCTTGAACGGGCCCGCGCGCTCGGCCTCGATGCGCGCGATTATCTGGACCGGCACGACAGTTACGGGTTCTTCGCGGCGCTGGACGACCTGATCGTCACCGGCCCGACGCGGACGAACGTGAACGATTTCCGCGCCATCCTGATCGGCAGTGGCGGTCGCACCTAGGCTGGACTATATACGGATCATGAGACGCCATCGCCGCGCAAAGATCGTCGCCACGCTGGGACCCGCGACCAGCGGCGCAGACAGGATCGCAAAACTGTTCGAGGCGGGCGCCGACGTATTCCGCCTCAATTTCAGCCACGGCGATCACGCCGGGCACAAGGCCAACGTGGATACGATCCGCGCGCTCGAGAAGTCGCATGGCCGCCCGATTTCCGTGCTTGCCGACATGCAGGGTCCCAAGCTTCGCATCGGCGCGATGCCCGACGGCGGCGTGGAACTGACGGCGGGCGAGCCGTTCACGCTGGAGCTGGGCGACGGCGAAGGCGACGAGCGGCGCGCCTATCTGCCCCATCCCGAGATCTTCGCGGCACTGAAGGAAGAGACCCGCATCCTGCTCGACGACGGAAAGATCCGACTGCGCGTCGATTCCGTCGAGAAGGACCGCGCCGAGACCACCGTGCGCGCCGGCGGACGTCTGACCTCTCGCAAGGGCGTCAACGTGCCGAACGCCGTCATTCCGCTCGCCTCGCTGACGAAAAAAGACCGCACCGACCTGGAATTCGCCCTCAAGGCAGGGGTCGACTGGATCGCGCTCTCGTTCGTGCAGCGGCCGGAAGACGTCGCGGAAGCGCGCAAGCTGATCGCGGGCCGCGCGGCTGTCCTGTCGAAACTGGAAAAGCCCGCCGCCATCGACCGGCTCGACGAGATCATCACTTTGTCGGACGCGATCATGGTCGCGCGCGGCGACCTCGGCGTCGAAATGCCGCCTGAGGACGTGCCCAGCATCCAGAAACAGATCGTCCGGCACTGCCGCGAAGCGGGCAAACCGGTGATCGTGGCGACGCAGATGCTGGAATCGATGATCGATGCCCCGGCGCCGACGCGCGCCGAGGCGTCCGACGTCGCGACCGCCGTCTATGACGGCGCGGACGCGGTGATGCTGTCGGCGGAGACTGCCGCGGGCAAATACCCGTTCGAGGCGGTCGCGATCATGGACCGCATCATCGCGCGGGTCGAACGCGACGACAGCTACCGCGCGATCATGGACGCCGTTCACCCGAACCCGGAGAATACGGCACCGGACGCGATTACCGCCGCCGCCCGGCAGGTCGCGGAGACCATCGGCGCGGCCGCGATCGTGACCTACACGACGTCGGGCTCGACGACGCTCCGCGCGGCGCGCGAACGGCCAAACGTCCCGATCCTGTGCCTGACCGAAAGCGTCGAGACGGCCCGGCGGCTCGCCATCGCCTGGGGCGTGCACGGGGTGATCACGAAGGACGTGCGCAATTTCGCCGACATGGTCAGCAAGGCCTGCCGGATCGCCGTCGCCGAAGGCTTCGCCGAGAAGGGCCAGCGGCTGGTCGTGACAGCAGGTGTTCCGTTCGGCACGCCGGGCGCGACCAATATTCTCCGGATTGCCTGGGTGAACGATTGACCTCGGGCAGTCCCGCGGGCTCCGGCCGTACGGTTCTGACGCTTCACGAAAATTTCCGCGCCGTCTTCTACGCGCCGTTCTACGCGGCCTTCGCGCTCGATGCGTTTGCCGCGGAGGGATTGGAAGTGCGTTTCGAAGCCTCCGACGCGCCGGGCCCGACGGCGCGCGGCCGGGAAAACGGGAACGGCAGCGACGCGCCTGCAATATGGTGGGGCGGGCCGATGCGAATCCTTGTCGCGCGCGACGCCGACCCGAACTCGGATCTCGTGAGCTTCTGCGAGGTCGTGACGCGCGATCCGTTCATCGTCGTGGGGCGCACGCCCTGCTCCGAATTCGATTTTGCCGCGCTGGGCGGCTGCCGTCTCGGGACGGTAAGCGAAGTGCCGACGCCGTGGATGTGCCTGCAGGACGATATCCGCCGCGCCGGCATCGAGCCGACCGGGCTGAACCTCGTGACCGGCCGTTCGATGGCGGAGAACGCGCAAGCGCTGCGCGACGGGACGCTCGACGCGGCGCAGCTTTTCGAGCCATTCGTCGAGGAACTCGTCGCGAGCGGCGCGGGTCACATCTGGTATGCGGCAGCGTCGCGCGGACCGACGGCCTATACGAGCCTCTATGCCGCCCGCGCGACGCTGGAGCGAGACCGGGAAGCGGCGATCGCGGTGACGCGGGCAATCTTCCGAACCCAGAAACGGCTGCAAGCGTCGAGCGCGCGGGAGATCGCGGAGCTCGTCGGGGCATTTTTCCCGAACGTGGGGCCGGTGACGCTGGAACGCGCAATCGCCCGCTACAAGGCGCTCGGGATCTGGGGACGCGATCCCCGGCTTCCGCGCGACGGATTCGAGCGGCTGCGCGCGGCCTGCCTGTCGGGCGGGCTGATAGAATGCGGGAGCGCCTATGAAGACTGCGTCGACAACGGGCCTGCCGAAACAGCGATCGCAGCGGACGGCTCCGGCGCCTGATCAGGCTCGGTTGCGCAGCCCCGGTCAGATTCCCTTGCCGCGGACCTTTTCGCGCAGGGCCTCGATATGGGTGTCGGCGCCCGCCATGTGCGGGTGAATCCGGAGCGCCGCCTCGAAGGCCTTGAGCGCCTCGTAGTCGCGCCCGAGCGCGAGATTGATCAGCCCGAGGCCCGACAGGGCGCCGAAATGGCGGGGCTCCAGCTCGAGCGTCTTGTGGATGTCCTGAACGGAGGCATCGTAACGGCCGAGCAGATAGTTGACCGTCGCCCGCTTGTTCCAGCCTTCCGCGAAGTCGGGCTGCGCCCTGACGACGTTGTCGAAGAAGGCGAGCGCCTTCTCGTTGTCGCCGGTCCCCATGGCCTGCAGGCCCTGCAGCATGTTCGCATCGACCGTGCCGTTGCCGGAAAGCAGCCACACCTGCCAGATCGCCTGTTCGAAGGGCTGCGCCTCCTCCTCGGTCTCCGCGGTCTGCAGATGCTCGAAGAGACCGTCGAGACGCGGGTCGTTCTGCCCCGCCATCGTCGGGACGGCGAAGGTGAGCGTCGCCGCCGTGGCGAGCCAGCTCAGGAATTGTTTCACGTCGGGTTCCATCGGGTTTCGCGTTCGGTCTTCACATATGGCTATCGGCGCGCCGGGCAATACCGGCAAGCCGGTCGGGCCGGGGTCCGCCCGTCGCCCAGTCGAGCAATTCTACCGTATGGACCACCGGGGCCGAAACCGCGTCCTGCAACTGCATCATGCAACCGATGTTGCCGGTCGCAACGACATCAGGCGCCGTTCGGTCGATATTGGACGCCTTTCTGTCGCGCAGGCGCCCGGCGAGATCGGGCTGGAGCATGTTGTAGGTGCCGGCGGAACCGCAGCACAGATGTCCCTCGGCAGGCAGGCGCACGTCGAACCCGGCAGCCGCCAACAGGCGTTTGGGCGGCTCCGTGACCTTCTGGCCGTGCTGCAGCGAGCACGCGGCATGATAGGCGACGGCGAGGCCCGCGCCGGTGCCCGCCGGAAGATCGAGCGTCTCGGCGAATTCCGATATGTCGCGGGCGAGCGACGCGATACGTTCCGCCGCCGCCGCGAGATCGGGATCGGTCCGCAGCATGAAGCCGTAATCCTTCACCGTCGTCCCGCAGCCCGAGGCGTTGACCACGACGGCATCGAGTCCCTCGCCGTCCAGCTCGGCCTGCCAGGCGCGGACGTTCGCGCGCACCGAGGAAAGCGCGGGTTCCTCCATGCCGAGATGATGGGTCAGCGCGCCGCAGCAGCCCGAGCCCGCGGCCACCACGACCTCGCAGCCGTGGCGCGTGAGAAACCGGATCGTCGCGTCGTTGATGCGAGCCTCCAGCACCTGCTGGACGCAGCCGGCGAGAAGCGCCACCCGGTAGCGTCGCCGGCCTTCGGCGGGATAGACGATGCGGCCGCCGGGCAGCGGATCGGCCAAAGACGCGGCGGGCGCGAGTCCCAGCATCGCCCGCATCCGGCGCGGCAGGACGGGCGAGGCGAGCCGGCCGAGCGGCGCGAGGCGCATCAATGCGCGAAACCGGCGCGGATAAGGCAGGACGCGCGCAAGCGCCGCGCGCACCAGCCTGTCGGCGAGCGGCCGGCGGTAGGTGCGCTCGATATGGACGCGGGCGTGGTCGACCAGATGCATGTAGTTCACGCCCGAGGGACAGGTCGTCATGCAGGACAGGCAGGACAGGCACCGGTCGACATGACGGACGACCTTCTCGCTCGCCGGCCTGTCGTTCTCCAGCATGTCCTTGATCAGGTAGATGCGCCCGCGCGGGCTGTCGAGCTCGTCGCCGAGCAGCGCATAGGTTGGGCAGGTCGCCGTGCAGAACCCGCAATGGACGCAGGCGCGGAGAATCTTCTCCGACGCTGCGATCGCCGGGTCTTCGAGCTGCGCGGCGGTGAAGTTCGTCTCCATGCTCAGGCGTCCACCGCGACCGACGGGTACATGCGCCCGGGATTGAGAATGTTCTCCGGATCGAAACCCTGCTTCACGTTGCGGGCCAGAGTTGCGACGCCGGGCGCTTCCGGGTGGAAGGCGCCGATGCGCGCGCGCAGGTCGGCCGCGGCGCGGATCAGCGTCGCGTGCCCGCCGACGCCTCCCGCCGCGGCGCGGATGACGCC
>JAYPTI010000077.1:0-15460 GCA_038133505.1 Alphaproteobacteria bacterium | reverse complement strand
AGGTCGAGCGCGACTGCCGTGCCGACGGCGCCTGCTGCATCGCCTCGCCGCCGGTCCGCGCCGCTTCCTCCAGCGTCATCCCGTGCCGTTCGGCCATGCGCTGCGCAGCCTCGAGAGCGTTGCGGCGCTCGCCCTCGAAGGGACTCTCCTTGGCCATCAGCAGGAGATTGTGGAAGCGTTCCCGCTCCGCGGATGTCATGCCGGTCGAGATCGGCTTTTCTCCGGTTACGTGGGTGCTAGACGCACATAAACCGGAGACTATACACGAGAATCGTTACTTTTTGGGGACTTAGTTGGGCCTTTTGGCTCTAAAGCTCGCCGCGCACGATCTCCGCGCCGTCGCACATCGCCTTCAGCTTTCCGAACGCGACCTCGCGGGCCATGTATTTCATGCCGCAGTCGGGCGCGACGACGATGCGTTCGGGGCCGATCACGTCGAGCGCGCGGCGGATGCGGTCGGCGACGGTCTCCGGCGTCTCGATCTCGTTCGTGGACAGATCGAGCACGCCGAGGATGATCTTCTTGCCGGGCAGCGTCTCCAGCACCTTCACGTCGAGGCCGGACTGCGCGGTCTCGATGGAGATCTGTTTCGCGACGCAGTCGTTGAGCTCGGGCAGGAACGAATAGCCCTCGGGGCGCGCGTGGACGACGTGGGCGTAGCCGAAGCAGAGATGCACCGCGGTCTCGCCGTCGATGCCCTCGAGCGCGCGGTTGATCGCCTTCACGGCGTACTGCTTGGCGACCTCCGGCCGTGCCTGCATGTAGGGCTCGTCGAGCTGGACGACGTCGGCGCCGGCGGCGAACAGGTCCTTCACCTCTTCGTTCACCGCGGCGGCGTAGTCCATCGCCGCGGCCTCGTCGGTGTCGTAGTGGTCGTTCTGCGCCTGCTGCGTCATGGTGAACGGGCCGGGCAGGGTGATCTTGATCCTGCGGTCGGTGTTGGCGCGCAGGAATTTCACGTCGTCTACCTCGATCGGGCGCTCGCGCCGGATCGGGCCCGCGATGCGCGGCACCGGGTTCGGATGGCCGGTGCGGTCGATGGCGGTGCCGGGATTGTCGATGTCGATGCCGCCCAGCGCGGTGGCGACGCGGTTCGAATAGCTCTCGCGGCGGACCTCGCCGTCGGAGATGATGTCGACGCCGGCGCGCTCCATGTCGCGGATGGCCAACAGGGTCGCATCGTTCTGCGCCTGCTCGAGGAATTCCGGCGCGACGCGCCACATCTCCAGCGCGCGCACGCGCGGCGGCAGGCGGCCCTTGAGGTTGTCCCGGTCGACCAGCCATTCCGGCTGGACGTAGCTGCCGACGACGGTGGTGGGCAGAAGCTTCTTGGACATCACGTAACCTTCCCTGTTTCCTCGAAGACGAGACGGGTTTGCCCGTCTTCGTCCGTATGAACCGAACGGTAGAAGCACGAGCGGTAGCCGACATGGCACGCCCCTTCGCGCTCCGGCACGACCTTGAGCAGGATCACGTCCTGATCGCAGTCGGTGCGGATTTCGGTAATTTTCTGGATCTGGCCGCTGGTCGCGCCCTTGTGCCACAGCTCGTTCCGGCTGCGGCTCCAGTACCACGCCTCGCCGGTCGCCAGCGTGTGTTTCAGCGCGTCGGCGTTCATCCAGGCGAACATGAGGATCTCGCCGGTCCCGGCGTCGGTGGCGATGGCGGGGATCAGCCCGTCGGCGTCGAACCGCGGCGCGAAATCCGTTCCTTCTTCGAGGTCGGCTTTGCCGAGACCGTCGGAAAACGCGATGCCGGCCGCGTCGGGCGGCATGTCAGTCGTTCCGGATCATGGCGAGGAACTCGCGCCGGGTCGACGGATCGGTGCGGAACGCGCCGAGCATGTGGCTCGTCACGGTATCGGCGCCCGGCTTGTGGACGCCGCGGGTCGTCATGCACTGGTGGCTCGCCTCGATCACCACGGCGACGCCCTGCGGCTGGAGGACGCGGTCGATTGTCGTCGCGATGTCGACGGTCATCTTCTCCTGGATCTGAAGGCGCTTCGCGAAGATCTCGACGACGCGGGCGAGCTTGCTGATGCCGACGACGCGGTTGTTCGGGATATAGGCGACGTGCGCCTTGCCGTTGATCGGCACCATGTGGTGCTCGCAGTGGGATTCCAGCTCGATGTCGCGCACCAGCACCATCTCGTCGTAGCCGCCGGTCTCCGCGAACGTCTTCATCAGGACTTCTTCGGGATCGAGCTCGTAGCCGGCGAAGAACTCGTCGTAGGACCGCACGACGCGGGCCGGGGTCTCCAGCAGCCCCTCGCGCGCCGGATCGTCGCCGGCCCAGCGGATAAGCGTCCGGACGGCGTCTTCCGCCTCCTCGCGGGTCGGTCGCGCGACGCCCTTCTTGGTATCGACAGCTCCGTCCATGATCCGATTCTCCTTCTCAAAACCGTTTGCAGCTCCCCGAAACCGGGGCAATCGGCCTCGGTACGCCGACAATCTAGCGTCAGATGGCGGACAAGGGAAATTTCAAGGGAAATTTAAGCAATCCGCCGGAAAATCGCGTCTTCCGACAGATTCGAGCCCGGCGGCACGGCCGGGAACAGGAGGAAGTCCGAATGGACGTAACCAGTATCCTGAAAATGAAGGGCGCGGACGTCCTGACGATCGTTCCCGACGCGACGGTGGCGGAAGCCTGCACGGTCCTGCGCGACAACTATATCGGCGCGGTCGTCGTGGTCGATGCCGACGGCGGCATCGCCGGCATCCTCTCGGAGCGCGACGTGGCCGTTGCGCTGCCCGACATCGGCGGCGATCTCGGCGCGACGCCCGTCTCGGAGATAATGACCGCGGACGTCATCACGTGCACGCCGGACATTACGGTTCAGGGCGTTCTCGACATCATGGTCGCCAACGGCATCCGCCATCTTCCCGTCGAGGACGGCGGCCGGCTGGTCGGCGTCGTGTCGCTGCGCGACATGGTCGCGAACTGGTTCGGTGCGATCCCGGGCGCGGATATGGCGCCGCTCGAAGCGGCATCCGCCTGATCGGCCGCGGCGGGGAGGGCAGCGGAAATGCTCGGCGGACCCAAGCTCCATAACCTCAATGTCCTCGTCGTCGACGACAACAAGTTCATGTGCCGGCTGCTGGAGAATCTGTGCCGCGGCCTCGGCATCATCCGGATCTACCAGGCCGGCGACGCCGAAAGCGCGATCGAAATCCTCGGCGCCAAGGAGGTCGATCTTCTGATCACCGACTGGCACATGTCGCCGATGGACGGGCTCGACCTGGTGAAGTTCCTGCACACCGACCCGAACAGCCCCAACGCGTACGTGCCGATCATCATGCTGACCGGCCACGGCGACCGCGAGCACGTGTGCGAGGCGCGCGACGCCGGCTGCAACATGTTCATGGCCAAGCCGGTTTCCGCCAAGGCGCTGTAAGAGCGCCTGGTCTGGATGATCAACAACCCGCTGCCGTTCATAAAGTCGTCCGGCTATTTCGGCCCCGACCGCCGCCGCCGCGACATTGGCCCGCCCGAAGGCGTCGAGGAGCGCCGCGCCGAAGTGCTGGAGCGCCAGCGCGAGGCGCAGAAGGCCGCCGCCAGCGGCTGACCCGATCCTCGCCGCGTGAACGGGCCCGCTTGAACGCCCGATACCGGCCCTATACCCTTCGCCCGATGCAAGCGCTTCGGGTACGACGATGGCCCCCAGGATAAAGGACCGCAAGAAGGTTCCGGTGTACTGCTACCAGTGCGTGGCGGGCCCCGACCTGATGCGCGTCGAGGTGGAGGACGGCGTCGCGACGCGCGTCGAGTCCAACTACAACATCACCGATCTCCATCCCGGCGGCGGGCGCGTCTGCGTCAAGGCCTACGGGCTGATCCAGAAGACCTACAACCCCAACCGCGTGCGCGCGCCGATGAAGCGGACCAACCCGCTGAAGGGGCGCAGCGAGGATCCCGGCTTCGTCGAGATCACGTGGGACGAGGCGCTCGACATCGTCGCCGAGAAGATGCGCGGCATGCGAGAGAAGGGGCTGACCGACGAGAGCGGTTTCCCGCGCCTTGCCGTGTCGTTCGGCGGCGGCGGCACGCCGACCCAGTACATGGGCACGTTCCCCGCCTTCCTGTCGGCGTGGGGCGAGATCGACATGGGCTTCGGCGGCGGCCAGGGCGTGAAGTGCTACCACTCCGAGCATCTCTACGGCGAGCTGTGGCACCGCGCGTTCATCGTCTCGCCCGACACGCCCTACTGCAACTACGTGATCAACTGCGGCAACAACGTCGAGGCATCGGGCGGCGTCGCCGGCGTGTGGCGGCAGGCGGACGCGCGCGTGCGCGGCCTCAAGCGCGTCCAGGTCGAGCCGCATCTCTCGATCACCGGCGCGCTGTCGGCCGAGTGGATTCCGATCAAGCCCAAGACCGACGCCGCGTTTCTGTTCGCGCTGATCCACCGGATGATCGTCGAGCGCGACTGGCGCGCGACCTGCGACGTGAAGTTCCTGAAGGAAGACACGACGTCGCCCTACCTGATCGGCCCCAACGGCTACTACCTGCGCGACCCGGCGAGCCGCAAGCCGTTGATCGGCGATCTCGCCGACGGGACGATCAAGGTGTGGGACGCGGACATCGGCGACGCCGCGCTCGACGGCAGCTACGTCGTCTCCGGCGTCGAGGAAGGCCCCGACGGGCAGGTCTGGGAGCACGAGGCGGTCGAGGCGCGGCCCGCCTTCCAGCTCCTGCTCGATCACATGGCGCAGTTCACGCCCGACTGGGCCGAGGCCGAGTGCGACGTGCCCGCGGACAAGATCCGCCAGGTCGCCGACGAATACGTCGCGCACGCCTGCATCGGCGAGACGATCGAGATCGAGGGCGTCGAGATGCCGTTCCGCCCCGTCGCGGTGATGCTGGGCAAGGGCGTCAACAACGGCTGGGGCGGCTACCAGACCTGCTGGGCGCGGACCATGCTGGCGGCGCTCGTCGGCGCGCTCGAGGTGCCGGGCGGCACGCTGGGGACCGCGGTCAAGCTGAACCGGCCGGCCGACAACCGCCTCAAGACCGTGCGGCCGACCAACGACGGGATCATGGACTATCCGTTCAATCCCACGACGCACAACGAATGGCAGGCGAACCCGCATATCCGGAACGCCTACAAGACGCTGGTGCCGCTGGCGGCGGATTCGGCATGGTCGCCCGCGCTCGGGCCCGCGCACCTGCCGTGGCTGTTCCAGAAGAAACAGCCCGACAACTGGCCGCGCCAGACCAAGCCGGAGATGTGGATCAACTACCGCACCAACCCGGCGATCTCGTCGTGGAACGCGCCCGAGGTGGCGGAGCGCATCGCGGAGTTCCCGTTCACGGTATCGTTCGCCTATACGCGCGACGAGACCAATCACATGGCGGACATCCTGCTGCCGGAATGCACCGACCTCGAGAGCCTGCAGCTGATCCAGATCGGCTCGACCAAGTTCACCGAGCAGTTCTGGAAGAAGCAGGGCTGGGCGATCCGCCAGCCCGTCGTCGACGCGCAGGTCGATGCGATGGACCTCACCGATATCGCAACGGCGCTCGCCGAGCGCGTCGGCATCCTCGAAGGCTACAACGCGGCGATCAACCGCGGCGCGGCGGGGGCGCGGCTGCAGGACCGGGACGGCACGTACGATTACGGCATCGATCCGGCAAAGGCGCATCCGCGCGAGGCGATCTGGGATGCCGTGTGCAAGGCCGCGAGCCATTCGCTGACAGACGGCGCGGAGGTGCGCGACCTCGACTGGTTCCGCGAGAACGGGTTCATGCTGAAGCCGTTCCCGCAGCTCCAGTGGTATCTCTACCCCGCGCTGAAGAGCCAGGGTCTCAGGTTCGAGATGCCCTATCAGGAGCGCATCAAGCGGCACGGCGCGCAGCTCGCCAACCGGCTGCACGAGATCGGCGTCGAGTGGTGGGAGAAGCAGCTCGAGGAATACGAGCCGCTGCCGGGCTACGAGCGGTTCCCCGACATCTGGGAGAATTTCGTCCGAGAGGCCGGCCGCGACCCGGCCGACTATCCGTTCTTCGCGCTGACCGCGCGCTCGATGCAGTATTCGTGGGGCGCCAATGTCGGCATTCCGCTGATCAACGAGGTGGCCAACAACATCGCCGGTCACAAGGGCGTCATCATCAACCGCACGCGGGCCCGCGAAATGGGCATCGCGGAGGGCGATCCTGTCGAGATCGAGAGCGCGACCGGTGCGACGCGGGGCTATGCGGTGCTGCGCGAGGGCATTCGCCCCGACACCGTGCTGATGATCGGCCAGTTCGATCATTGGGCGACGCCCTACGCCAAGGATCTGAACCTGCCGAGCCTCAATTCGGTGACGGCGCTGTCGCTGTCGCTGACCGACTCGACCGGCTCCAGCGCCGATCTCGCGCGCGTCCGCATCCGCAAGACCGATGGGGAGCGGCGTGCGTCGTGACACCGTACTTAGGAAACACGCCCCGCGCCGACTCGCCCCGGTACGGCATGGTCGTCGACCTGAACAAGTGCGTCGGCTGCCAGACCTGCACGATCGCCTGCAAGCATGCCAACGACACGCCGCCCGGCGTGCAGTGGCGGCGCGTGCTCGATGTCGAGCGGGGAACGTTCCCCGACGTCGAGCGCCTGTTCATGGTGGTCGGCTGCCAGCACTGCGCCGAGCCGCCCTGCGTGCCCGTCTGTCCCACGGGCGCGACGAAGCAGCGCGCCGACGGGCTGGTGACGATGGACTACGACACCTGCATCGGCTGCGCCTACTGCGCGGTGTCGTGCCCCTATCAGGCGCGCACCATCGTGCACCACAAGGACTGGTACTACGGCGAGGAGACGGCGCAGGAAGCGCACGTCTATCACGACGAGCGCGTCGGCGTGGCGAACAAGTGCACGTTCTGCGTCGAGCGCATCGACGAGGCGAAGGAGGAGGGAAAGGTCCCCGGCGTCGACCTCGAATACACGCCCGCCTGTTCGTCCGCCTGCATCGCGACGGCCATCCATTTCGGCGATTTCGCGGACCCTGCCAGCAACGTCTCGAAGCTCGCCGCCGACAACAATTTCTTCCAGATGCACGCGGAGCTCGGCACCGACCCGCAGATCAAATATCTGTACGAGGTTCCCGGCTCGACGCCCGGCCGCGACCCGGACCCCGACGATGTCGAGGACGAGCGCCTGCGCGATCCGTCGGATCCGCTCAACGGCGAACTGCAGAAATTCTGGGACATCCGCGCGGCGATGAACTTCACGATGGGCGGCATGTCGACCGGACTGGTCGTGATGGCGACGCTGGCCCATTTCGTCGCCGGCCTGTCGGATACGGCGCTCCTGTACCTGACGGTCGCGGGCGGCGCCGGCATGGCGGTCGGGCTCGGCTTTGTCTTCTTCGAGATCGGCCGGAAGCTCCGGTTCTGGCGCGTGTTGCTGCGGCCGCAAACCTCGTGGATGACGCGCGAAACCTATGCCGTCGCCGTCTTCTATCCCGCGCTCGCAGCCGACGTGATGTGGCCTAACCAGTGGCTGCACCTGCTCGTCGCCATCGCCGCGCTGGCGTTCCTGTACAGCCAGGCGCGCATCCTGCAAGCCGCGAAGGGCATCCCCGCTTGGCGCGTCGATATCATGCCGACGATGCTGATCCTGACCGGCCTGCTGGAGGGCGTCGGCCTGCTCGGCATCGCCAGCGGCCTCGCCTCGTGGCGCTTCGAGACGTCGATGACCTTCATTTGCTACTGGGGCGCAGGGCTCGCACTGGTGAACGCGCTGATCTGGCAGCGCTACATCGCCTTCGCCAAGCCGAACGGCATTCCGCCGCTCGCCCGCGAGGAGCTGCACCGGATCACGCCGATGCTGCGCCTGATGGGCCATTTCGCGCCGCTCGTCCTGTTCGCGCTCGCGGGCGCGTTCAGCTATTCGATGCTGGCCATTGCCGGCACATTCGCGGTCGCCGGGGGCGTGCTGTGGAAATTCACCGTCATCACGCGCGCGAGCTACCAGCAGGGCTTCGCGCTGCCGAAGATGCCGCAACGCGGCTCCGGCGCGCGGGCCGCGCCGCCGCGGCTGCAGGGACTGGGGGCGAACAAGCCATGAAATACCGCTTCATCCACTGGCAGGAATTCCTCGCGCCGGGCGCGACGGACGGCGAGACCGTCGGCGTCCTCACGCTCGACCGGCCGGACCGCAAGAACGCGCTCGGCCCGCGGATGGCGATGGAGCTCGACAACGTGTTCGACGAGATCCGCCACAAGCACGTGCGCGCGGTGGTCATCACCGGCGCGGGCGAGACGTTCTGTTCGGGCGGCGACCTGAAGGAGGAGACGCTGCCGCTGGAACGGCCCGAGGACGATCTCGGCATTCGCGGCGAGTACGGCGAGCTGGCGACTTGGATGATCAACGATCATTTTCACGTCGTCGCCCAGCGCGCGCTGAGGAAGCTCGAGGAGCTGCCCCAGCCCGTCATCGCGGCGATGGACGGCTCGGCGGTCGGCGCCGGCTTCGAGATGGCGATCGCCTGCGACCTCCGCATCATGACCGACCGGGCGCGGGTCTCCGAGATCGCGGTGCCGGCCGGCTTCGTCTCCGAGTGGAGCTGCCCGCGCAACCTGCCCAAGCTGGTGGGCCTGACGATGGCGAACGAGCTGATCCTGACCGGCCGCTTTGTCGGCGCGGCCGAGGCAAAGGAAATCGGCCTCGTGAACCGCGTCGTCGCGCCGGAGGAGCTGATGGATGCGGCGATGGAGATGGCGGGCCAGATCGCGCGGCTGCCCTATCTCGGCGTGCGCTACGCCAAGGAGCTCGTGCGGATGTACAACCAGGAAAACCGCACGACCGAGAACTACCGCGCCGAGCTCGACCGCGTGCTGGAGATCATCCGCAGCGAGGACTCGGCCGAGGGTATCCGCGCCCTGATCGAGCGCCGCCCGCCGCGCTGGCAGGGTTAAAGCTCTTCCCCGCCTAACTTCCGATCTCGCCGCCGTCGTCCTTCGTGATCGCCACGACCGACGGGCGCGGCGGCATGCCGTCCTTGAAATCCGGCCAGCGCGTCGACGGGTTGGCGTAGTCCGAACCCTTCTCGTCGGCCGGGTGCTGGATCGCGCCGAAGAAGGTGCGGTCGTCGGGCGTGAGGCACGGCCCGCAGAACTCCGCGCCGCGCGGCGCCGCGAAGAAATGCTTCGTCAGCATGCGGCCGTCGCCCTCGCAGTCTGTCGCCCAGACGCCGTCGGCGAAGCCGGACTTGGGCGCGCCGTCGGTGGCGATCCACAGCCGGCCCTTGGTGTCGAACGCGCAGTTGTCTGGCGTCGACAGCCAGCCCGCGGCGGAGACGGCCGGGTGGTACTTCGCGCCGTCCTTCTTGTTCCTTGGATCGCCGGCCATCAGCGGCAGGTCCCATCGGAACCGCAGCGCCGCGTGGTCGGCGTCGGTGCCGCGGCCGGGCGGGATCATCTCCACGATGTGACCGTGCGCGTTGTTCGTGCGGGGGTTCGCTGCGTCGACCTGGTCGGCCTTGCGCCTGGTGTTGTTGGTAAGCATCACGTAGACGACGCCGGTGACAGGATTGGGCTCGACGTCCTCGGGCCGGTCCATCGGCGTCGCGCCGAGCAGGTCGGCGGCGCGGCGGGTCTCGATCAGTACGTCGGCCTGGCTCGCGAAGCCGTTTGCCGGCGTCAGCGGGGCGGTTCCCCAGACCAGCGGCAGCCAGTCGAGCGTGCCGTCGGCGTTGAACCTGGCTGAGAACAGCGTGCCGCTGTCGAGCAGGTCGGCGTTGGCGGCGCGGTTGTTCGGGTCGAACCGCCCGGTCGAGACGAACTTGTAGATGTAGTCGAAGCGCTGGTCGTCGCCCGAATAGATAACTATGCGGCCGTCGCGGTTGACCGTCGCCGTCGCGCCCTCGTGCTTGAAGCGGCCGAGCGCGGTGCGCTTGACCGGCACCGACGCCGGATCGTAGGGGTCGAACTCGACCATCCAGCCGAACCGGTTGGGCTCGTTCGGTTCCTTCTCGACGTCGAACCGGTCGTGATGCGCGGACCACGAATAGCCGCTCTTCGCTCTGAGGCCGTAGCGCCTGTAGTTGCGCGCTTCGGGCGTCTTCTTCGGATCTCCGCCGAAATAGCCGTGGAAGTTCTCCTCGGCGATCATCACCGTGCCCCAGGGGGTGGTGCCGCCGGCGCAGTTGTTGAGCGTCCCGAAGACCTGCCTGCCGGTCGGGTCGGCATTGGTCTTGAGACGATCGTGACCCGCCGCCGGGCCGGAGATTTTCATCGCAGTGCCGACGTGGATGCGCCGGTTGTAGCGGCTGCCCGCGACCGGCTTCCACTTGCCACCGTCCTTGGCGATCTCGATGACGGTGTGGCCGTGTGCCGCCATTTCGATGTCGGTCTGCTGCCGGTTGAGCGCCGTCTTCCTGTCGACGCCCGGGAACATCAGATGCTTGTTGGTGTATTCGTGGTTGACGCAGAGGAGGCCGTGCCTCCCGTCGCTAGATCCGGCCGGCAGCGGCATGTAGCCGATGTAATCGCAGTTGTAGCCGAACTGCCTGGCCTGCGCCTCGGGCGTCTGGTTGTCGGGATCGAAGGTCGGCGCGTCGGCGAGCACCGGGTCGCCCCAGCGAATGAGCACGTCCGCCGTATGGCCGGGCGCGACTTGATGGGTCTCGTCGTAGACGTGCGGGATTTCGGCGAAGGTGAGGGTGGAATTCGCGGAATTGGCGAGCGCCTTGCGGCTGACGACGGTCGACGCCAGCGCGCCCAGTGCCGCCGTGCCGGCGAGGCCCGCGAGGACTTGGCGGCGCGAAAGATGTGCCTCCGCAACCGCGGCGAACGGCGTGTTGCCGCTCCGGTTCGACGGAAGATCGTCGTCGTCGTCGATGAGACCGAGGTCCGCGAGAACTTCCGGGTCCTGCGTTTCGAGAATTTCACGCGAGATGTCGCGATGCGTCATGTGTCCGCTCCGGCAGTCGGTTGTATCAGACCGCCTGACTAGACCTTATACCCGGATGCCCGCATGACGCGAGGATGACCGATCGGTGACAAGGGCAGGCTCGGTCATTTTTCGTCATGGAGCCCGCGCTTGCGGTGCCAGTCCTCGATGCCGATGTCGGGGTAGAGGTCGAATTTCGCGTCGTGCGGCTCGGCCTGCACCGGCACCCACGAGGCCTTGTGGTCGAGCATCAGGTGCGTGCTTTCGGGCGTTGACGGCAACGGCGTGTCGATCGCCGATGCGAACGGGTAGATCCAGTCCGGCCAGTCCGTGCCGTGAACCCAGAGCGCGGAGCCGCATTTCGAGCAGAAATAGCGCCGCGCCTTCGACAGCCCGTCGGCCTCGTAGTCGTCGCGGTCGTACTTGGCCGAGCGGTAGACGGAGAGATGCTCCTCCCCGGTCACCTTCAGCGAGTCCGCATCGCCCATGATGTTGATCGCATATCCGCCGCCGCCCGCCGTCTTGCGGCAGATCGAGCAGTAGCAGCGGTTGTAGGGATAGGGCGTGTGCGATTCGACGCTGAAATGCACCGCGCCGCAATGACAGGACCCTTCGAGCCTCATGACGATCTCCCGTTTCGGTGGCCATGATAGCGCAGCGCGCGGCAAGCGGGTCGGGAATCGCTCGCGGCGTTATACTCGCGCCATGAACGGGGAGGGCATATGGGCGAGGTGATTGCGGACGGACTGTGGCGGGATATTCTGACGGCGGACCTCCCGTCGTCTCATTTTGCCGGCCGGCCGGCGCTCTTCTGCGACCGCGACGGCACGCTGATCGAGAACGTCCCCTACAATTCCGACCCGGCGCGCGTTCGTCCGATCGCGGCCGCGGTGATCGCGGTGCGCCGGGCGAACGAGGCGGGCTGGGCGGTGGTGATCGTGACCAACCAGTCGGGCGTCGGCCGCGCCCGTTACGACTGGGACGACGTCGCCGCCGTGCAGGCGCGGATGTACGAGCTGTTCGCCGTCGGCGAGGCGCGCTTCGATGCGGTCTATGCTGCCGGGCACGCTCCGCCTGACGCCGGCGGTCCGCCGACGTCGGACTGGCGCAAGCCGGCGCCCGGCATGTTCCTCCGGGCGGCCGAGGATCTCGGGGTCGATCTGGCGCGAAGCATCGTCGCGGGCGACGGCGCGAGCGATATCGAGGCGGGCGTTGCCGCCGGGCTGAAGCGCGGCCTGCTGGTGCCGGGCAGGGGCGATGCGGCGGATGATCTCCAGAGGCTGGTCGCAGCACATGGCGACGCCGACGTCACGGCCGGTCCGATGACGACGCTGGCGTTCGATTAGCCGGCGCGCCGGCCCTTTCCGAACAGAATCTGACGCAGCGCGATACACGCGAAAGCCGGCACGATCCTGAAATAGCGCGGGCCGAGACGGCGCGGCTCGGTCGCCGCGCGGAACAGCCATTCGAGGCCGTTGCGCTGCATCCAGAGCGGCGCCTGCTTCTTGCGCCCCGAATGGAAATCGAACGCCGCGCCGACGCCGATCAGCACCGGCGCCTTCAGCCGGTCGCGCACCCGCGCCATCCAGTATTCCTGCTTCGGCGTGCTGAGCCCGACCCAGACGATGTCCGCGCCGGTCGCGTCGATCTCGGCGCACACGGCGTCGATCTCGGCGTCCGTGAGATCGCGGATGGGCGGGCAATGGGTGCCCGCCACCGTCAGCCCGGGAAAGCGGGCGGACAGGACTGCCGCCAGTTCGTCGGCGACGCCCGGCGCGCCGCCATAGAAGAAGTGTTTGATGCCCGTGTCCCGGCCGCGGTCGCAGACGCGCAGCATCAGGTCCGGCCCGTAGACGCGGGTGACCTCGGCCGCGCCCAGCTTCTTCAGCGTCCAGACGACGGGCATGCCGTCGGGCGTGACGAGGCCGGCGGCGTTGTGGATGTCGCGCAGCGCATGGTCGCGGCGGCACCGGACGATGCCGTGCGCGTCGCGGATGCAGATGTAGGTCCGCTCTCCCGTCGCGACTGCGCCGGCGACGAAGTCCGAGGCGCCGTCGAGCGTGATCGCCGAGACGTTCACGCCGCCGATGTCGAAGGTTTCCGGTCGTTTCGTTGGCTGGCTCATGCGACTGTCGACAGGGCCTCGGGATGAGCTCGGGCAAGGTTCGGCCCGAGGGGTTGCGTCCGGACTATAAACCGCGGCCCATATTAGGGATAATCGGGTTAATGGTTTTCCGCGATCCGGAACCGGAAGGAAAGAACGAAGGATGACGTCCGAAGATAACTATCTGAGAAACCGCTGGTACGTCGCCGCACTGGCGCAGGACCTGACGGACGAACCGCTGGCCGCCAGCCTGATGGGCGAGCCGATTGTGTTCTACCGAAACACCATGGGCGAGGCCGCCGCGCTCGAAGACCGCTGCGCCCACCGCCAGGCGCCGCTTTCGCTGGGCACAGTCGACGGCGACCGGCTGCGCTGCCGCTATCACGGCTTCGAGTTCGACTGTACCGGCGCATGCGTCCGCGTGCCGACCCAGACGCAGATCCCGCCCACGGCGCGGGTGCGCAGCTATCCGGTGCGCGAGCATCAGGGTTTCCTGCATGTCTGGATGGGCGACCCGGCCGCGGCCGACGACAGCCTTATCTACGATTTCCCGTTCGCATCCGACGCCGCCTGGCGCGTGCGCTATGCGAAGTTCCACGGACGGTTCGCCTACCGGCTGCTGGTCGATAACCTGATGGATCTCACGCACCTGCCCTATGCGCACCCGACGACCATCGGCGCGCCGGGCGTTTCCGAACAGGCGGTGACCAAGGTCGAACGCCACGGCGAGCACGTGACGATCTCGCGCTACATGGAAAACATCGCGCCCGCGCCGGCGCAGGCCGCGGCGACGGATTACTACGGCAACGTCGACCGCTGGCAGGTCATCACGTTCACGCCGCCCGGTTTCGTCTGGCTGCAGGTCGGCTCGTCCAGGGCGGGCACCGGCGGCCGCGACGCCGCGTCCGAGAACATCCTGCTCAACCGCCACACGCTGCATGTCGTGATGCCGGAGACCGACGTCACGACCAGCTATTTCTGGTGCACCGCGAACGAGGTCGGCGCGCTGACCGAGGCGCAGGAGGACGCGATCTACGAAGCCTCGCTGACCGCCTTCAACGAGGACATCGCCATCATCGAGGGCCAGCACGCCCGCTGGGATCCGACCCGCGAGCCGGCCGACGTCGCCGCCGACGCCGGCATGCTGCAGGTGCAGCGGCTGATGGAAAAGCTGATCGCCGACGAGGCGGCGGAAGGGCGGCTCAGGGCGGTTTAGCTCAAGCCCCCGGTTCCCCCGCGTTCGGGAAGAACAGCTGCTGCCCGCCGACCTTGAAGCCCGCGATGGACTTTTGGCCCGCCCGCCCCGTCACCCAGTCGATGAAGGCCTGCCCGTCCGCCGCCTTCACGTGCGGATGCTTCGCCGGGTTCACGAGGATGACGCCGTATTGGTTGAACAGGCGCTTGTCGCCCTCGACGGCGATGGCGAGGGTGCCCTTGTTCCTGAAGGCGAGCCAGGTGGCGCGGTCGGTGAGCGCGTAGGCGTTCATTTGGGCGGTGATGTTGAGCGTCGCGCCCATGCCGGAGCCGGTTTCGCGGTACCATTTGCCTTTCGGCGCGATGCCTGCCGCCTTCCACAGACGGCGTTCGGCCTTGTGGGTGCCGGAATCGTCGCCGCGCGAGGCGAACGACGATTGCGACGCCGCGATCAGCCGCAGCGCCGTGGGCGCGTCGTTGGTGCCGGCGATCTCGGCCGGGTCGGCCGTCGGTCCGACGATGACGAAGTCGTTGAACATGACCGGGTTGCGTTTCACGCCGAAGCCGTCGGCGACGAATTTCTCCTCCGCCGCCTTCGCATGGACGAACACCACGTCGGCGTCGCCGTTGCGCGCGGTCCTGAGCGCCTGACCGGTGCCCTGCGCGACGACGCGCACCTCGATACCGGTCGCGCGCGTGAACTCCGGCAGGATCGTCTTGAACAGGCCGGAGTTCTCGGTAGAGGTCGTCGACGCGACCGTGATGAAGCGGTCGGCAGCAGACGCCGGGAGCGCCGCCGTCAGGGCGAGTGCGGCGGCGGTTGCCAGAAACGCGCCTCGGGTCATCGGATTTTTCATCGGTCGTTTCGTCCTTTCGGGCGCTCGGGTCGGTTCTGAATCGTCACCACGGCAGGTCGCCCGCGACGAACGCGCGCGCCTCTTCGGTTTCCGGCGACGCGAGGGTGGGTTCGGCCGGGCCCTGCTCGACGATGCGGCCCTTGCCGAAGATCGCGACGCGGTCGGCGACGCGCCGCGCCTGGCCGATGTCGTGGGTCGAGAAGACGAGCGCGATGCCGTCGCGTTTGAGCTCGCCAAACATCGCCTCGATCTGGCGGGTCGCGCCAGGGTCGAGCGCGGCGGTCGGCTCGTCCATGAACAATATGTCGGGCTCGAGCGCGGCGGCCCGCGCGATGGCGAGGCGCTGCTGCTCGCCCCCGGAGAGCACGCGCGCCGGGCGCGCTGCGAGATCCTGCAGGCCGAAGCGGGCCAGCGCCGCGTCGGCGCGGTCCGCGATCT
>JAYPTI010000076.1:0-15516 GCA_038133505.1 Alphaproteobacteria bacterium | reverse complement strand
GACAAGAACCGCGAGGCGGGCGCGTGAGCGGCGCGCCGGGCATCGCGGCGCTGGCCGCGGCGGCGCTCAAAATCGTCGCGCGCGACGGCGTGCCGGCAGAGGTGGCCGCGAACACCGACGAGGCCGGCTGGCAGGCGCTGACCGACGACGGCACGCGCCTCGACGTCAGTCTCGCCGGACCCGACATTCCCGAAGGCATCGTCGAGGACATCGCGTCTCACGCGCTGATCGCCGAGCAGCGCTCGTGGAAGGGCGTCTACCGGCTCGTCGTCCGCGCGCCCCTGATCGTCTTCGACCTGTGCTGGACCCCGGGCGAGCCGATCCGGATCATGACGTTCAGCCGCGGCGACTGGGAAAAAGACCTTTTCGCGCTGGCCGGTTGACGATGCTGGAGCTCTATCACAACGGATCGTCGGTCTGCGCCGCCAAGGTCCGCATCGTCCTCGCCGAAAAGGGCATGGGCTGGGACGGGCACTATCTCGACGTGCTGGCCGGCGACCAGTTCGATCCCGCCTACCTCAAGCTCAATCCCAAGGCCGTCGTTCCCACGCTCGTGCATGACGGCCTGGTGGTCACCGAATCCACGGTCATCTGCGAGTATCTCGACGACATCAATTCGGCGCCGCCGCTGAGGCCTTCGACGCCCGGCGGCCGCGCCCGCATGCGCATCTGGACCAAGACGGTCGACGAGGACCTGCACGCACGCATTATCGACATCACCTTCGTCGTTTCGCATCGCCACACGGTCATGGCGAAGGGCGAGGAAAACACGCAGCGCTTCATCGACGGGGCGCCGGACAGCGTCAGCCGCGAACGCCGGCACGGCTGGATTCACAAGGGCGTCCGGTCGCCTGACGTTCAGAACTCCGTCGGGGTCTACCGCAAGGCGCTGGAGCAAATGGAGCGGGCCCTGGACGACGGGCCGTGGCTCGCGGGAGAGGACTTCTCCCTCGCCGATATCGGCATCGTGCCCTACGTAAACCGCCTCCACATGCTCAACATGGCGAGCCTGTGGGAGGGCACGCATCCGAACGTCGAGGACTGGTTCCGCCGCATCCGCGCCCGGCCCAGTTTCGACGAGGGCATCGAGAAGCACCTGCCCGCCGCGTCGCGCGAGGGCCTTGTCCGCAACGGACGAGAGGGCGGGCCCGAACTGCTGGCGGCTTGCGGGATCGGCTGAGCGATTTCCGATTTTTGCTCCGTCATGATCCCGTTTCGCCGGCGCCGCGTAGTGTCGGATGAGACGGATATCGGCCCAGCCAGAAAATATTTCCGCACGCTCTAATACAGAATAAAAAGACCTCCGTAGAAGGGGTATTTTTTCCGGATATTTGAAAAAACCGGAACAGATCGAAGAATTGAACGATTCTTCGAAAAGGAAACCTTTGTGGAGACTTCAAATGGCTAAATTCAAGTCCCTTCTCGGCGCAACGGCCGTTGCCGTGACGCTCGCCGTCGCTTCTCTTCCGGCCAAGGCGGCCGACATCGTCGACACGGCGGTTTCGGCGGGCAAGTTCGGCACGCTGGTCGCCGCGGTCAAGGCGGCGGGCCTGGTCGAGACGCTCAAGGGCGCCGGTCCGTTTACCGTGTTCGCTCCCACCGACGAGGCCTTCGCGAAGCTTCCGGCCGGCACCGTCGAGATGCTTCTCAAGCCCGAGAAAAAGGAAAAGCTGGTCGCGGTCCTCACCTACCACGTCGTGCCGGGCAAGGCGATGTCCACCGATATCGCCGGCAAAAGCATGATGGTCGCCACCGTTCAGGGCGCCAAGATCAACGTCGACGCGATGAAGGGCGTGATGATCAACGACGCGACCGTCGTTGCCGCCGACGTCACGGCGTCCAACGGCGTCATTCACGTGATCGACAAGGTCATCCTGCCGCCCCAGGAATAATCGGGCAGCGTTACGGGAAATGGCCCCGGAAACGGGGCCATTTTTCGTCGCCCCCGTGATCCGATCGATGCATCCGCACGTAGCTTACCCAGTTCCGAGAAATTCAATCCCGGAGGGGCTTTTGCAACCTGGTCTTGAGACCGCCCGTCGACCCGCGCAACCGCCGTTCAGGCGTCCGGTTTTCTCGTCTTCGGAGACGCTTGGAACGGATACGCCGAAGCCTTATACCGGACGACATGACAGTCAGACCCGGACCGGCGACGACATGACTGCAATGGTCGATTTCATCGAAGCCGTTGCCGCCAGACGCGACAAGCGGGCGTTCGCCGAGCTGTTCGATTTCTATGCGCCGCGCATCAAGGGCGTGCTTTTGCGCGCCGGCGCCAATCCGCAGGAAGCGGAAGAAGTGATGCAGGAGACGATGGTGCTGATCTGGCGGAAGGCCGAGCAGTTCGATCGTACGAAGGCGTCTCCCTCCGCCTGGATCTACACGATCGCGCGAAACCGGCGCATCGATCTGATCCGGAAGGAGCAGCGTCCGGAACTGGATCCGGAGGATCCGTTCTTCAAGGCCGCCGCGGAAGTTCCCGACGGCGAGGAGGCATACGAACAGAGCCAGCGCAGCGACATTCTTGAGGAGCATCTGAAACTGCTTCCGCCCGAACAGCTGACGCTGGTCCAGAAAGCTTTTTACGAGGACATGACCCATCAGGAGATTGCGGATGAGACGGGTCTGCCCCTCGGGACCGTTAAATCGCGCATCAGGATCGCGCTCCGCGACCTGCGCGCCAAGTTGACCGGAGTCGAGTTATGATTTCGCATCACCCGCATGAAGACATGCTGATCGAGTACGCGAACGGCAGCCTGCCCGCCGCCGAGTCGCTGCTTGTCGCCAGCCACGCATCGATGTGTGGCGAATGCCAGTATCGCATCGCCGATTTCGAGACCATCGGCGCGGCGCTGATGGACAGCATCGACGAAGCGCCGATCGACGAGACGTCGCTGCGGTCCGTTCTCGACCGCATCGACGGCCTTGCCGACGAAACCGCAACGGCCGCGGACGAAAAGAGCGCGCCCGCCGGGCTCGACGAGGAAACGCTCGGCCTCGTGCCGCCGCCGCTCCGGCCGCTGCTGACCGGCAGCCTGACGTCGCTGCAGTGGCGCCGCATCGGCCGCGGCCTGCGCCGGGCGGCTCTCGGCACCTACGGGTCGGGGAAGGTGTCCCTGATCGAGATTCGCCCCGGCGGCTCCGTGCCCGCCCATACGCATACCGGCGACGAATACACGCTGGTTCTCCAGGGCGTGTTCCACGACGAGACCGGCGACTACGCGACGGGCGACGTCGCCTATGCCGACCCGGACCTCGATCATCGTCCCCGGGCCTCGTCCGACGGACCCTGTCTGTGCCTGACGATCGAGGGCGGTCCGTTGCGCCTGACCGGGCCGGTCGGCAGGTTGCTCAACAGGATCGTGAAAGGCTGACGCCGCTCAGGCGACCAGCCAGACGATCACCGCGACGACGGCGAACGCCAGCGCCGCGACGGGCGCGTGCAGCGCCGGGGAAATCGGCCAAAGCGCGCGATCCTTTTAGCGGTCGAACGAGAAATATTTGTCGCAATCCCAGGGCATTTCACGGGCGACTATAGGCTTTTCCCTTTCGACGCGCGCCATGGCATAAAGGCGCCCTCAGGAAAGGGAGTTGCGAGACATGGATGCTTCTACGGGGCAGCGGACCTACCGCGATCTGCAGCAGCATATCGAAGAGCTGAAGGCGCGCGATCTGCTCTACGAGATCGACGAGCCGGTCAACAAGGACACCGAAATGTCGGCGCTGGTGCGCTGGCAGTTCCGGGGCGGCCTGCGCGAGGCGGACCGCAAGGCATTCCTGTTCAACAACCCCACGGATTCGAAGGGCCGGAAATACGACATTCCGGTCGTGATCGGCGCGCTCGCCGCCAATCAGGACATCTATGCGACCGGCATGGACGCCGAGGTCTCCGACATCAGCGCCAAATGGGACCATGCCATCGCCAACCCCATCGCGCCGCGGCTCGTCAACGAGGCGCCCTGCCACGACGTGATCATCGAGGGCGACGATCTGATGGTCGAGGAAGGCGGGCTCGTGCGTCTGCCGATCCCGCTGTCGACGCCGGGATTCGATTCGACGCCGACCCTCGCGGCGACCAACGTCATCACCAAGAACCCCGATACCGGCACCCAGAACATGGGCACCTACCGGGCGGGGCTGAAGGCCTCGAACCGGCTGGTCGTCCGCATGGCGACCCGCGTCGGCGGCGCCGAAGGCTATATGCACTGGAAGATGCACAAGGCGCGCGGCGAGAAGCTGCCCTGCGCCATCGTCGTCGGCTGCCCGCCCTACGTCGCCTTCATGGGGCCGCAGAAGCTGCCGATCGGCATGGAGGAACTGTCCGTCGCCGGCGGCCTAGCGGGAGAGCCGATCAACGTCGTGCGTGCGCGCACCGTCGACCTGCTCGTGCCGGCCGAGGCCGAACTGGTGATCGAGGGCTTCGTCGATACCGAGCATCTCGAGCCCGAGGGGCCGTTCGGCGAGAGCCACGGCCACGTCGCGCTGGAGGAGATGAACCTGCCGATGCAGGTCACGGCGATCACGCACCGCAAGAATGCCGTTATTCCGTCCTACATCTCGCAGGTCGCGCCGTCCGAAAGTTCGGTCATCAAGCGCGTCGCCTACGAGCCGCTGTTCAAGGCGCACCTGCGCGATCATCTCGGCATCAAGGGCGTCAAGCGCGTCCAGCTGCACGAGCCGCTGACCGGCCTGCTGCGCGTCACCATCATCCAGCTCGAGCCGGAGACGCCGCGAACCGAGGTGTGGCGCGCTCTCTACGGCGCGGCGAGCTTCAAGGGCGACTGCGGCAAGATCACCATCGCGGTCAACGAGGATATCGACGCCGACAACGCCGACGCGATCCTGTGGGCCATGGGTTACCGGCTCAACCCGGCGGAGGACGTCGAGATCCTCAAGCATCGCGGCCAGGGCCACGGGCCGCGGCGCGAGCACAAGGGCGAGGAGGACTCGACCCTTCTGATCGACGCGACCATGAAATCGCCGATGCCGCCGCTGGCGCTGCCGACCAAGCCCTATATGGAGGCCGGCAAGGAACTGTGGGAGAAGCTCGGCCTGCCGCCGCTGAAGCCGGAATCGCCGTGGCACGGCTATTCGCTCGGCGACTGGTCGCAGGCCTGGACCGACGCGGCGCAGCGCGCCGCCGACAGCGAGTGGCTGGAGAACGGCCGCCGCACGCTGCAACGCCAGATTCCCGCCGACGTGACGCCCGAGACATCGGTGCGCGACGTCGAGGAAGGCTGGGAAGACGAAACCGAATGGAAAAAACGATAACCGATAGGGGAAGACGTTAAATGGACGCTGCCGAACGCCGCGAATTCGTACGCACACACCGGACCTGCATCTTCGGATATCCGCGGAAGAACCACGGGCCGTCGATGTCCTGCGTCTATTACGTGATGGACGGGGACGACATTCTCGTCTCGTCGATGCTCGACCGCTCGAAGCCCAAGGCGATCGCACGCGACGGCCGCGTATCGCTCTGCGTGCTCGATGAGAACTGGCCGCCGACCTACATCACGGTCTACGGCCGGGGCACGGTCGAGGAAGACGGCGGCGACGAGCTGCTGATCAAGATCTGCGAGCTGATGGCCGAGAAGCCGATGCCGGAGCCGGAGCGCGTGAAGCTGCGCAAGCTGGCAGAGGAAGAAAAGCGCTGCGTGATCCGCATCAAGCCGGAATCCACCTTCGAGACGCCGCCGCGTCACGTCTACGAGCCCGAGGACGTCGATACGCTGACCCACTGGGTCGGCAACTCGCTGCCGTGGAAAGACGACTGAACCGGACGCCCGCCCGGTGAGCGCGGTCGCGCTCGCCGACGACGCGCCGGCGATCGACCGGCGCAATCTGATCTGGGTCGCCTTGTGTCTCGGCGCGATGGTTGCCGCCATCGCGTCGGACGATCCGTTCGCGCTCAATTTCGTCCATGTGATGACCGGCCTGCTGTGGACCGGGATCGACCTGTTCATGGGCTTCGTGATCGGGCCCATCCTGCGCCGCGTCGACCCGCCGGTGCGCCGCGCGATCGCGCTCAGGCTGATGCCACGGACGCTGTTCATCATGCCGACGCTCGCGATCATCGCGCCGACGACGGGCTGGTATCTCGCCGATCTCTACGGGCTCACCGGCCTCGCCTGGCCCGACTTCGGCTGGATGGCCGCGGCGCTCGTCATCTCCACGCTGCTCGGCGTGCTCGGGCTCGGCGTGATCCTGCCGACGAACCTCATCGTCTTTCTCGAACTGCGGAAACGCGAACCGGACGGCCCCAAGATCGCCCGCCTGATGCGGCGCTATATCTACGCCGTCGCGCTGCAGGGCGCGATGCAGGTGGGGATCGTGATCGTGATGTCGCGCTTTGCGACGGGCATCTGACCCCATATAAAACGTTTGATATTTACGCCTGACCGGGAACGGCTCGCCATGGAACAGCTCAGCCTCGCCGACATGATCGAGTTCACCGAGAAGCGCCGCGTGAAGAAGCGCGTGCTGGCATCGGACCGCATGATCAGCGACCTGCTGTGCTACGAGCCCGGACAGGGCACGCCCGAGCACCATCACGTCGGCGAAGACGAGGTGTTCTACGTGGTCGAGGGAAGGGGATCGATCACCGTCGACGGCGAGCGCATCCCGGTCGAGGACAAGAGCATCGTGTTCTCTCCCGAAGGCTCGAAGCACTCGATTTCCGCGGATGAGGGTAGCCGGCTCGTGATCATGTACGTGCGGTCGCCGGGCCGTCCGCCGACGACGAAGAACTAGTTCCCGGGCATCGCGACGCCGAGCGGCGCCGCCACTTCCTCCAGACGCTTCCACGTGCCGGCGGCCAGCGGAATGCCGTCGACGCGCCGCTTCTCCAGCACCGCGTCGCCGCGTTCGCCCGGCACGAGGATTTCCGACGTGCCGTCGGCTTTCGGCAACCCCTTTACCGCGCCGATCAGCCGGTCCACCTCCGACACGTAATCGCCCACGTCGGTGAAGCGCGAAATGTCGATCGCCATGGCGAAGCCGTTCTGCATATGCGGCTTGCCGTCCGTCTTGCCCTCGACGAAGGGCGCGATCAGCGGGTTGCCGACCATCAGGCTCGACAGGCATTCGAACATCAGCGCGAGGCCGCCGCCTTTCGGCCCGCCGAGCGCGGTCGGGATCGAGGCCTTGGTCGCGTCGGTCGTCGGGTTGCCGTCGGCATCGACCGCCCAGCCTTCGCCGAGCGGCGTGCCCGCGTCGCGGGCGAGCTGGATCTTGCCCATCGACGCCGTCGCGGTGGCCATGTCGAGCATCAGCGGCGGGTGTTTTCCGCCCGGCACCGAAATGGCGATGGGGCTCGTCGAGATACCGGCTTTTCGCGCGCCCGGGTAGGCCATGTTGGGCCGCGACGCGGCGATGGCGATCCCCGCCATGCCCTCCGCCGCCGCTTCCAGGGTGAAATAGCCGATCGCGCCCATGTGGGTCGTCTTGCGGATCAGACAGAGACCGATGCCGCAGCCGGACGCCTTTTCGATGGCGATCTTCATCGCCCGGTCGAGCGCGACCTGGCCGAACGACCGGTCCGCTTCGAGCACGGCGGCGGCGGGCGTGTCGACCGTCAGCTCCAGATTGGGCGTCGGGTTGTTGAGCCCGTTGTCGACGCGGGCGAGATAGCCCGGAATGCGCAACACCCCGTGCGAGTCGACGCCCCGCAGGTTCGACCAGACGAGGACGCGCGCGACCAGCTCCGCGTGGTCGGCGGACAGGCCCTTGGCCTCGAACAGCGCGGTCGCAAAGTCGCGCAGCGAGGCCTCGGAAACGGTTTGGGTATCGGATGCCATGCGCCTCTCATATCAACGCCTTCGCGGCCGGTCCAGCGTTGCCCGCGCAGGGACGCCCGCGTACACTCCGCCGAAATTCGCGGAGGCCCCGATGGAAGAAAAAGTCATCTTCAAATCCGGCGATCTGAACATCTCCGGCGTCGTTCACGTACCGGACGACTATGCGCCGGGCGAGCGGCGGCCTGCGGTGCTCGTCCTGCACGGTTTCGGCAGCCGCAAGGACGCCGGCAACGTCGTCGGGCCGACCAACATGTTCATGGGATGGGGCTACGTGGTGCTGCGCTTCGACATGCGGAGCTGCGGCGAGAGCGACGGCGAATTCGGCCATATCCTGTGCGAGGACCAGGTCGAGGACACGCGCGCCGCCGTGACGTTCGTCCAGTCGCGCCCTGAGGTCGACCCGGAGCGGGTCTGCGTCGTCGGCTCGAGTTTCGGCGCGGCCGTCGCGGTCTATGCCGCCGGTATCGACGACCGCATCAAGGCGGTGATTTCCTCCGGCGGATGGGGCCACGGCGAGCGCAAGTTCCGCGGCCAGCACACCACGCCGGAAGCGTGGGAGAGCTTCACCAGGATGCTGGAGGCCGGCAAGCGCCACAAGGAAGAGACGGGCGAATCCCTCATGGTCGACCGCCACGAGATCGTGCCGATCCCCCAGCATCTGCGGAACAACATGCCGTCGGGCTCGGTCCAGCAGTTCCCGGCCGACACCGCGATCAGCATGATGAACTTCCAGGCGGAGGACGTCGTCGGCAACATCGCGCCGCGGGCGCTGCTGCTGCTGCACAGTTCGGTCGATTCCGTGACGCCGACCGAGCAGTCGGTCGCCATGTTCCAGAAGGCGGGCCAGCCGACCGACCTGCACCTGACCGCCGATACCGACCACTTCATGATGGCCGAATCCAACACGCGGGTGATCCATATCATCCAGGACTGGCTGGCGAAGTATTTCCCCGCGTCGGCGACCGTCGACGCCTGATCCGATGGCGACGCGCGCCTCCGCGGCTTCCGACATCGTTTCCGAGGAAACGCTGCTGGAGCGCGCCCGCGCGCTGACGCCGGTGCTTGCCGAACGGGCGGGTGCGGCGGAAAAGCTGCGCCGGCTGCCTGACGAGACCCACCGGGATTTCGTCGAGGCGGGTTTCTATCGCGCGCTGCAGCCGGCGCGCTATGGCGGCTTCGAGCTCGACTACGGCGTGCAAACCTTGTTCGCACGCGAGCTCGGCAAGGGATGCGCGTCGAGCGCCTGGGTGGCGGCGATCCTTGCCTGTCACGCGTGGCTCGCCGGCATGTTCCCCGACGAAGCGCAGGCCGAGATATGGGGCGGCGACGCGGATGCGGTCGTCTCGACCTCGTTCCTTCCGGTCGGGGCAAGGCTCGCAAGGGACGGCGATACGCTGACGCTCTCAGGCCGTTGGCGGTTTTCCAGCGGCGTCGATCATTGCCGCTGGGCGATCCTGCTGGCGCTGGAGCCGCGCGAGGGCGGACCCCCGGAGCCGATTTTCGCCCTCGTCGACCTGAAAGACTGCCGGATCGAGGACGCATGGAACAGCGCCGGTCTCGCGGCGACCGGCAGCAACGACATCGTCGTCGACAGCTTGACGGTGCCGCCGCATCGCTGGATCAGCGTGCTCGACCTCCGAGGCGAGGAAACGCCGGGGTCGGCCGCCAACGGCTGCTGGCTCTACCGGCTGCCGCTGTTTGCCGTCTTTCCGTTCAATATCCTCGGCCCGGCGCTCGGGGCCGCGCGCGGGGCGCTCGAGACGGTCGTGACCGAAATGACCGAACGCCAGACCATGACCGGCGCGGATCTGACGCGGGTCGCGACGGTTCATTCCCGAATCGGCACCGCGACGGCGCTGCTCGACTCCGCCGATGCGGTCGTGGCGTCGATTCGCGGCGAAATCGTCGCCAGGGGCAAGGCCGGCGCGGCGTTCTCCATGGACGCGCGCGCCCGCTACCGCCTCAATCTCGGCCATGCCGCAAAGTCCGCCTGCGCTGCGATCGACGAGATTCTGCCGCTTCTCGGCGGGAGGGGGCTGGAGACCTCGCATCCCGTGCAGCGGGCCTGGCGCGACGCCCACGCCGTGGCCCAGCATATCGGCCTCGTCTGGGATCTTCAGACCGGGCTTTACGGCAGCGTGCTGTTCGGCCACGGCAGCCTGGATCCCAAGCTTTAGTAACCATTTCTGTGCTATAATCCGTCAAACGGCTTCGGCCAGGATCCCGATACGACGGAGAGTTCCCTGCTTTATTATTTCCACGAGATGCAACGCCTTGCGATGGCTCCCGCCCGCATGGCGGCAAACACCGCGCGCCTGACCTTCGGCAACCCCTTCAATCCCCTGACCTATACGTTCGTGGGCCGGCAGCTCAAGGGGATGGCCGACGTCTTCGAGCACGCGACGCGGCGCCATGGAAAGCCCGGATGGGATATCGAAACGACGGAAATCGACGGTGCGGAGGTCGATATCGAGATCGACACCGTGATGGCGCGGACATATTGCGACCTGCTCCATTTCAAGCGCGACGTCTCGGGCCGCGAAGATCCCAAGTTGCTGGTCGTCGCGCCCCTCTCGGGCCACCACGCGACGCTGCTGCGCGGGACGGTCGAGGCGATGCTGCCAGACCACGAGGTCTATATCACCGACTGGCAGGACTGCCAGATGATCCCGGTGGCCGCCGACCGCTTCAATCTCGACAACTACATCGACTACGTCATCGACTTCCTGCACTTCCTCGGCCCCAACACGCACGTGCTCGCGGTGTGCCAGCCGAGCGTGCCGGTGCTCGCCGCCGTTTCGATCATGTCCGGCTGGGGCGATTTCTGCGTGCCCGCGTCGATGACGCTGATCGGCGGGCCGATCGACACGCGCCGGAACCCGACCGCGGTGAACAAGCTGGCGGAATCGAACCCGATCGAGTGGTTCGAGAGCAACGTCATCGCCACCGTGCCGCCGCCCTATCCGGGGATGGGGCGCAAGGTCTATCCCGGCTTCCTCCAGCTGACGAACTTCATTTCCATGAACCTCGACCGGCACATGGAATCCTACGGCCAGCTCTTCGACCATCTCGTCGAGGGCGACGAGGAGGCGGCGGACAGGAAGCGGTCCTTTTACGAGGAATATCTCGCGGTGATGGACCTGCCCGCGGAGTTCTACCTGCAGACGGTCAAGACGGTCTTCCAGGACCATTCGCTGCCAAAGGGTGAGCTCGTCGCGCGCTGGCAGCCGGTCCTGCCCGAGCTGATCGAACACACCGCGATCCTGTGCGTCGAGGGCGAGCTGGACGATATTTCCGGCGTCGGCCAGACCAAGGCCGCGCTCGATCTGACGCCGAACCTGTCGGACGACCGAAAGGCCTACCATCTGGAAAAGGGCGCCGGTCACTACGGCGTGTTCAACGGCGGCAAATGGCGGCGGTCTATCGCGCCGAAGATCAAGGAGTTCATCCGGACCCACGATCGCGAAATCGGCACGAACCGCGACAAGATCCACGCCTACATGTATCCGAACGCGATGAAGCAAAAGAAGGCGAACGGCAACGGGGCCGGGCGCAAGCCCGCAAGCGGAACGGGCCGCAAGCCCGCGAACGGCAAGGCGGCGAACGAAAGCGCCGCGGCCGGGACGCACTGAAGACACGCCGCGCGGACGCGACGTCCGCGCGGCGGCTTTAACGGCCGGTCAGGCCCTTACCTTGATCCGGAAATCGCCGATCTGGTCGCAGACGAAGTGCAGTTCGTCGCCGGCCTTCACTTCGCTCACGCCCTCGGGCGAGCCGGTATACATGATGTCGCCCGGATAGAGCGTGTAGTACTGCGAGGCGTATTCGATCAGCTCGGCGATGCTGAGCACCTGGTCCTTGGTGTTGGCGTCCTGCTTGATCACACCGTTTACCGAGCCATGGAACGACACGTTGTCCGGATCGGCGATCTCGTCGGCGGTGACGAACCACGGGCCGAGCACGCAATAGCCGTCGCACGACTTGCGCGCGCTGCGGTCTTCCGGGCCGCGTACCGTCATGTCGAGGCCGAGCGTGTAGCCGGCGATATAGTCGAACGCGTCTTCCTTCTTCACCCGGCTGCATTCCTTGCCGATGACCATGACGAACTCGAACTCGTGGTCGTTGCGGCGGTCGGGGAAGCGGATCGGAATGCCCTCGGACGGGCCGACCAGCGAGGTATTCGATTTCAGGAAGATCCCGGCCTCCCGGATCTTCGTCGTCCGCTCGATGACGCGGATGCCCTTGTCGGCCTGCGCTTCCTCGATATGGGCGAGATAGTTCACCGGTGCCGCCATCAGCTTGCCGGGCCGTGCGATCGGCGACAGCAGATCGACGCTGTCGACCGGGATCGGTTCGGCCTTCTCGGCCATCGCCTCGAGCTTGCCGCGCCATTCGGGCAGGGCGGCGATGACCGCGTCGCCCTTCATGTCGTAACGCGCGGCGGCGCGGATTTCGGTCTGGGCGTCGGTGACGTCGCGCACGGTATCGCCGATGACGACGCCGAGCCGGTCTTCTCCGTAGCGGCAGAGTTTCACGATGGTTTCTCCTTGTCCTTGTTGTCCGGTTTTCTCGAACGGCGCGCGGCTCTCAGGCCGCGGGCCGGAATTCCATCAGTCCGAAGCCCGTCGCCCACGGCACGACGGCTTCGTAGACGACCGTTTCCCCGGACCAGTCCGGAACGGCGCCCGCCAGCGCGATCCAGGCGCGGCACTCGTGCGTGCCGCCGCCCGCCTGCGTCATGCGCTCGTGCGTCAGCGCGCGCAGCGCGTCGTGGCGGCGATTGGCGAGATTGTCCAGGAACTCGGCGTCGAAGTCGCCGTCGATGACGCCGTGCCGCCGCTCTCCCGGCGCGTGCGACAGCCCGCCGGTCGCGATCAGCGCCACCTTGCGGGCGGATTTCGCCAGAGCCGCGCCCACCGCCTCGCCGAAGCGGAAACAGCTGTCCGGCGACGGCATCGGTTCCGACAGCGTGTTGAAGATGATCGGCACGACCGGTTTCATGCGGCCGCCCAGCAGGAAGTGTATCGGGACCATCGTGCCGTGGTCGAGCTCCATCTCGTCCGAGTAGCTCGGATCGACGCCCTCGGCGTAGAGCGCGCTCAGCAATTCCGCGGCAAGCGCGGCGTCGCCCGGAACGCGGGTGCGTTCGACGCGCAGCCACGGCTCCACCGGCCCGTCATAGTGGTCGGCGCGGCCGACGCAGAAGGCCGGCATGTGATCGAAGAAGAAATTCGTCCAGTGTTCGGACGAGAAGATGACGACGCTCTCCGCGCCCGACGCGGCAAGATCGTCCGCGACTCGGGCGTACCCGTCATAGATCGCGTCCTTCTGGTCGGAGGGCGCGAGCTCGGTCCAGGCGGTCGAGCCGGGCGCATGGCTGACGCCGGCGGCGAAGACGACGGGCATCCGTCAGCCTCCCGGATTGAGGGCGGCGAGGTAGTCTTCCTGCGACACGCCGGCGATGATGGTGAAGGGCCGCAGCAGCAGCGGATGGACGCCGAGGTCGTAGAGCGCATCGATGTCCATGTCGGCGAGGGCCTTGCGCTCCGCGGCCGTCAGGTCGAACTCCCCGACGAATGCGTCCTGCTCGGTCTGGAACCGCTCGCGCGCCGCCGGGTCGCTGTTGACCGCGCGGCACAGTTTCTGGAGCTGGTACTGGCTCATCCCTTTGACGTTCTGGTTCTCGTATCCCGTTTGCGCCGGGCTGACGTTATCGCGTCCGCCCGCTTCACGGCACATTGCTAAACATCTACCATACGGCGTCAGAGGGACAAACTCGGACACGACATCCCGGGAGCAAGAGATGAGCGAACCACGCGTTACCGGCCTGCGCAGCGCCGAATTTTCGGTGCCCGACCTCGCCGCAACGAAGAAATTCTACGAGGAATGCTGGGGTCTGGAGACCGTCGCCGACGAGGGCGGCGCCGTCTATCTGCGCGCCACGGGCAGCGAACACCATATTCTCGCGCTGCGAGAGGGCGCGGAAAAGCGGCTGCTGCGCATCAATCTGTCGGCCCCCGACAAGGCAGCCGTGGACGGGCTCTACGAGAACGCCAAAGGGCTGGGCGCCGACGTCGACGCGCCCGAAGCGATCTCCGAGCCCGGCGGCGGATACGGATTCGTCTTTCGCGATCTCGACGGGCGCGACTACCGCATCTCGTCCGACGTGGCGCAGCACGAGGCCAGGCCGATGGAGGCCGACAAGCCGTTCAAGATCAGCCACGTGGTCCAGAACTCGTCCGACCGCATGGCGCAGAGCGATCATTTCATCGACATGCTCGGCTTCAAGCTCAGCGACCGGACCGGCTACATGGATTTCATCCGCTGCAGCTCGGACCATCACTCGATCGCCTGGACCGAGATCAAGCGGCCGACGATGAACCACTGCGCCTTCGAGGTGCCGAGCCACGATGCGCTGATGCGCGGCTCCGGCCGGATGCAGCGCTCCGGCTATCCGGTGGAATGGGGCGTCGGCCGGCACGGGCCGGGCAACAACGTCTTCGCCTATTTCATCGACCCCAACGGCTACGTGATCGAATACACCGCCGAGGTCGAGCAGGTCGACGACAGCTACAGGGTCGGCATGCCGGCCGACTGGGAACGCCCGGCGGACTGGAACGGCGATTCCTGGGGCTTCGCGGGTCCCGCCTCCGACCGGATGCGGCAGGCGACGCAGGGGTAGGGGAGCGGGCGCTTCCTAGAACTGCGCGACGTACTGCGCGGGATCGATATTGGCGCCGATGACGAGCGGGCGGTCGCCGTCGCGGGCGGCCGTCAGCGCTCTCTCCAGTCCCGCCGCGTCGTCCACCTCGATCCCGTCGCACTCCATCGAATTGGCGAGCTTGACGACGTCCGTCGGGTCGATCGTCGTGCCCGATGACGGGTACTGGCGCGCCATCTGCTTGAGCTCGATCCGGTTAAGGCTGTTGTCGCAGAACACCACGACCACGAGGCCGAGCTTGAGACTCGCGGCGAGCCGCAGCTCGCCCTGCACCATGGCGAGGCCGCCGTCGCCGGTGAAACAGACGACGTCGCGGTCGGGCAGCATCAGCTTGGCGGTCATGGCGGCCGGCAGCGAGAAGCCCATCGACGACAGCCCGTTCGACATCAGAACGCCCTTGGGCGCGTAGGTCGTCCAGCCCTGTCCGACGAGCAGCTTGTGCGAGCCGACGTCGGTCGTGACGACGGTGTCCGACGGCGTCGCGTCGCGGACGATGTCCACCACGTCGGTCGGGTTGAGGCGGCCGGGCGTACGGCCCGCGTAGTAGAGGTTGCGCAACTCGTCCCGGTGGGCGGCGATGTCGGCCATTTTCCACTTGTCGCCCTGGCCGACGCGGTCCGTCAGATCGCCGAGCGCGGCGGAAATGTCGCCGACCATCTCGATCCCGGCCCGATAGATCTGATCGGTATTGGGCGTCGTGTCGACGTGGAGGACCGGTGCCGCCGGCGTCCACGGCTTGATCAGCTCGACCGCGTCGAAGCCCGCAGCGACGATCAGGTCGGCGCCCGACAGGAAATCCCAGACGAACTGGTTGCACGCCATGTCCAGCGTGCCGGCAAAGCAGGGGTGATCCTCGGAGATGACGCCCTTCGCCATCGGCGCGACCACGACCGGACAGCCAGCCGCCTCGGCAAGACGCGTCAGCGCCGGGGCGGCGCCCGTGCGCGCCGCGGCGATGCCGGCGACGATCACAGGCTTGCGGGCGTTGCGCAGAAG
>JAYPTI010000075.1:1644-15521 GCA_038133505.1 Alphaproteobacteria bacterium | reverse complement strand
GTTATAGTTCGACCCATGACGAAACCCCTCGACCATATCCGCGTGCTCGACATGAGCCGCATTCTCGCCGGCCCGTGGGCCGGGCAGACCTTCGCCGACCTGGGCGCGGAGGTGATCAAGATCGAACGTCCCGGCACCGGCGACGACACGCGCGGCTGGGGCCCGCCGTTCATGCCCGACCGAGACGGCGTTGAGACCGACGAGGCCGCCTATTTCATGTCGGCGAACCGCGGCAAGAAATCCGTCACCGTCGATATCACGAAGCCGGAAGGCCAGGACCTGTTGCGCCGGCTCGCCGAGAAGAGCGACGTTCTCCTCGAGAACTACAAGGTGGGCGGTCTCGCCAAATACGGGCTGGACTACGAGAGCCTCCGCAAGGTGAACCCGCGGCTGGTCTACTGCTCGATCACCGGGTTCGGCCAGACCGGCCCCTACAGCTCGCGCGCGGGATACGATTTTCTCATCCAGGCGATGGGCGGCTTGATGAGCGTGACCGGCGAGCGCGAGGACCTGCCGGGCGGCGGGCCGCAGAAGATCGGCGTCGCGCTGTCCGATATCCTGACCGGCCTCTACACGACGATCGCGGCGCTCTCGGCACTCGCGTACCGCGACAAAACCGGCAAGGGCCAGCATGTCGACATGGCGCTGCTCGACGTGACGATCGCGGCGATGGCCAACCAGGCGATGAACTATCTCGTCTCCGACAAGGCACCGACGATGATGGGGAACGCGCATCCCAACATCGTGCCTTACGAGGCCTACAAGACCGCCGACGACTACATCATTCTCGCGGTCGGCAACGACGGCCAGTACCGGCGCTTCTGCGAGGCGGCGGGCCGCGCCGATCTGGCCGACGATCCGCGCTTCGCGACGAACCGCGGGCGCGTCGAGAACCGCGGCATCCTGGGACCGATGCTCAACGAGATCATCGCCGCCAGGCCGCGCGCGTTCTGGTTGCAGGCCCTCGAAGTGGTCGGCGTACCGTGCGGGCCCATCAACAATCTCGAACAGATTTTCGACGATCCGCACGTCCAGGCGCGCGGCGCGCGCCGGGAGGTCGAGCATCCCGTCTCGGGAATGGTGCCGACCGTCGCCAATCCCATCCGGATGTCGGAAAGCCCGATCGAGTACGACCGGGCGCCGCCCGTTCTCGGGCAGCATACCGACGAGGTGCTCGGGGAACTGATCGGGCTCGATGGCGCGGCGATCGCCAAGCTTCGGGAGGACGGGATCGTCTGAGGGGGCGCCGCGCTTGACAGCGACTCGGCCCTCGTCCATCGTTCGTATACAAACAATCGGCAACCGAGGACAGTTTCCATGGCTTTGCGGGCGGCAGGCCGGGCCGACATGACGGCTCGGGCGCAGGCGGCGGATGCGTCTGTCTATGTTCTCGACGAGCAGGTCGGGCATCTATTGCGGCGCGCACATCAGCGTCACGCCGCGATCTTCCAGGAAATGATCGATGACGCGCAACTCACGCCGCTGCAGTTCGCGGCGCTGATGAAGCTGGCCGACGTCGGCGAAACCTCGCAGAACCAGCTCGGCCGCCTGACGGCCATGGACGCCGCGACGATGCAGGGCGTCATCAAGCGGCTGATCGTGCGCGGCCTCGTCGAACGCCGGCCCGATCCGGACGACAGGCGGAGGCTGTTGCTGTGCGGCGCTTGCGGGACGGGTGGCCGAGCGCGGCCTCGAAATTTCGGCGAAGACGCTGGAGCCCTTGTTGGCAGCCGAACGCGACACGTTCCTGAAACTGCTGGCGCGCCTCTCCGACTAGGCGCAAACGAAAGCGGCCGGCGGAGGACCGCCGGCCGTTCGTCGTTTCCGTTTGTCCTGCCTCAGGCGGCCTTGACGTTTGTCAGGAAGTCTTCGACGGCCCTGTTGAGGGCGTCCGACTGTGCGCCGAGGCTCTGGGCGGCGGACAGGACCTGGGCGGCGGCGCTGCCCGTCTTGCCGGCGGCCTCGCTCACGTTGGAGATATTGCTGTTCACCTCGCGCGAGCCCTGCGCGACCTGCTGGATGTTGATGGCGATTTCCTGGGTGGAGGCGCCCTGTTCCTCGACCGCGGCGGCGATCGAGCCGGAGATGTCGTCGACCGAGCGGATCGTCGTGCCGATGGCGTCGATCGCCGCGACCGCATCCGCCGTCGCCGACTGGATCTCGGCGATCTGGCCGCCGATCTCGTCGGTGGCCTTGGCGGTCTGGTCGGCGAGCGACTTGACATCGGTGGCGACCACCGCGAAGCCCTTGCCGGCCTCGCCGGCGCGCGCCGCCTCGATAGTGGCGTTGAGGGCCAGAAGGTTGGTCTGCGATGCGATGTCGTTGATCAGCTCGACGACCTCGCCGATCTTCTGGGCGGCGGCCTCGAGGCCCCGGACCTTGTCGTTGGCCCGGTCGGACTCCTCGACGGCCTCGCGGGCGATCCTGGCGCTCTCGGAGACCTGACGCCCGATTTCCTGGACGGAGGCGGAGAGCTCCTCCGTTGCCGTGGCGACCGTCTGGACGTTGGTGCTCGCTTCTTCCGAGGCGGAGGCGACGACGGTCGACTGGGTGCTGGTCTCCTCGGCGGTCGCGGAGAGTTCCTGAGCCGACGATTCGAGTTGGTTCGACGCGGACGAGAACACGCTGAGGGCTTCGTTGACGACGCGTTCGAAGTCGGTCGTGAGCCTGTCGAGGGTCTCGGCACGCTGCTTGGCGATGCGGGCCTGCTCGGCTTCCGCCTCGGCGCGCTCCTGCTCGCGCTTCGCTTCTTCTTCCTGCGCCTTGGCGAGCTCGGCGTCGGCCTTCTTCTGCTCTTCCTGCAGGCGGAGGTTCTCGATCATGTTGTCCTTGAAGACCTGCACGGCGGCGGCCATCTTGCCGATCTCGTCCTTGCGGTCCTGCGACGGGATCTCCGTCTCGTGGTTGCCGTCCGCGAGTTCGCCCATGGACGCCGTCATGCCGCGGATCGGGTGCACGATGCCGCCGCCGATGAACCAGGCAAGAAAACCGCCCGCCGCCAAGGCGACCACCAATACGCCGGCAAGGATGATGCTCCCGGTAACCACGCTGGCATGCGTCGCTTGGGAGAGGATCTTCTCGTCCTCGACCGCGCTATTCTTGATTTCGGCAGCCCTTTCGCTGATCTGCGCACCGCCTCCGAAGACCGAGCCGTCCCTGATGACGTTCCGTTCCGCGATCAGGGCGCCGAGCCGCTCCGCTATCTGCTTCAGGCCCTCGAGTTCAGTGTGTGCCGCGGCAAGCGGCTTCTTCCATATCTTCACTTCCGTCAGAAGCCCGAAATTCCGGGACGATAGAGCCGCCGACGAAATCGCTGCCAGCGCGGTTTCCAGCTCTTTCGGGTCGTTCGAGGCGAGGAATTGAGAGATGTAATACTCGCCCGACAGAACGTTCTTGATGATCTCGCCGATCGTATTCGCCTGGGGAATCAGTTCGGAATCCGTCGCCTCCTTGTGGACCTGGTTGAGCAGCTTTTCCACTTTGGGTCCGATAGCGGCCAGCTTTTCGTTCACCAGCGTATCGCGCTCCTTGTAGAGCGTGATGAGCTTGGCGAGACCGGAATCGTATTCCCCTATCAGTCCTGCGATCTTGGCAACGCGTTCCGCGCTTTCGGGTTTCTGAATTTCCGTTTTCGCCAGCTCGATACCGTCTTTGGTCTCTTTCAGGAAACGATATGCCTGAGACAGGCTTTCTTCCGTACGATTGCCGATGAAGGTCTGCGTGTGCAGGATCGTCTTCGCCATATCGGCATTGATCTCGGACGCCAGCAATGCGTCGGACGCAATATTTTCGAATTTTTCTATGTCGCCGGTGAGCAGGAAATTCTTGGCGATCGCGACGCCGCCGACGATCAGGGCGAGCGAAACCACGATCCCGAAGCCGCCGTAGATTTTCTTCTGCACGGAAAGTGCCTTGAATTCGAGTGCCGAGCGGAGTGCTTTCATTGTTGCCCCGTAGATGCGACGCATTCGCAGTCGTTCGAATAGGGGGCACTATCCGAAATGTTTCTTAAAATTTTATTGGCTTGCTAAACCTTTGATATGCTGCCGAATTTCCCGGCGAACACCTGCATTTCCGCCGAAAATCATCCGCAAACGGACCAGTTTGAGGCCGGAAAATGAACGTTCGGTGTTGCTCAGGCCTGTGCCTTGTCGAGCGCTTCGATCATTTCGGCAGGCGTGACGAATTTGCGCCGCGGCGCTCCTTCGGGGGCAGCTGCGATCTCGAGTTCGTCGATGATCTTCCATTCGGCGAAGCTGACGGGGCGGGCGCCCCGATCGGCCAGCATCGCATCGACGGCAGCCCTGCCGCCGCGCGAGACATCGTCGAACTCCGCGACGACCTTGTCGACGACTTCGAGGGAATCGTTCTTGTTGGTGCCGATCGTGCCGGACGCGCCGCGCTTCAGCCAGCCGACGGCGTAAAGCCGCTCGGATACCTTGCCGTCCTCGTTCTGGACGATGCCCCAGCGTTCGTTGAAGGGCAGATCGCCGATCGGGAACGCCCGCGAGCCGATGCAGGTGACGACGAGCTGGCAGGGGACGTCGAACGTCTCGCCGGTACCGGAGACCTTGCCGTTCTCGTCGACCGTCGTCCGTTCGAGCCGGAGGCCTTCGACGCGACCGGTCCCCAGAATTTCGACCGGCGACGCGAAGAACCCGAAATGGACCCGCTTGTTCTTGCCGTCGGGGCTGACGTCGAGAAACGACCGCATCGTCTCCACGTTCTTTTCGCGGAGCCGCAGGTCGCGGTCCGACATGTAGGGCGCGACGACTTCGTCCGGCAGGTGGCTCGGCTCCATCACCGGCACGGCGTTTTCGAGTTCGCCCATTTCCCTGAGCTCGACGTTGGTGAAGGCCGCCTCGACCGGACCCCGGCGTCCGAACATGTAGATGTCCTTGATAGGGGAGGCGTGGACGGCGTCCGCGGCGTACTGGATCAGGTCGGTCGTCGACATTTCCGCAGGCGTCTTGGCGAGGACGCGCGAGACGTCCAGCGCCACGTTGCCGACGCCGATGATCGCCGCGGCGTCGATGTCGAGATCGGGATTCAGGTCCTTGAAGTCGGGATGGCCGTTGTACCAGCCCACGAAGGCATTCGAGCCGTAGACGTTGGCGAGGTTCTCGCCCTCGATGCCGAGCTTGTTGTCGTGCGGCGCGCCATAGGCGAGAACGACCGCGTCGTATATCTCCAGAAGTTCGTCGATCGATATGTCGCGGCCCACCTCGACGTTCCCGAGATAGCGCACGCGCTCGTCCTGCAGGGTCCGTTCGTAGGCGCGTGCGACGCGCTTGGTCGTCTGGTGGTCGGGGGCGACGCCGCCGCGGATAAGCCCGAAGGGGCAGGGCAGCCGCTCAATAACATCGACTTGGCAATCGGGCGCTTTATCGAGCAGGCCTTGCGCAGCATACATGCCGCCGGGACCCGACCCGACGATAGCGATCGTACGACTCATTCTGAAGCCTCTATGCGAACGTTTCAGTGTCTTTCCGACATCTCGTCGGGCAATCATAACGGTTCGAACGCGTGAGGAAAGAGGGCGTCCCGGCGGAGTGATTCACCCCGTCTCGGGAAGCGAAAGGGGCGGCCAGAGCCGGTCCGGCCAGGGCCGCCCCCTTGTCGGTTCAGCCGCCGAGAACGACTTTCTTGATCTCGGCCTTCTGCTTGTCGTTGACGCTTTGCAGCACCTTCTTGACCATTCCGACGGCCGTGTCGGCCGGGATGTACTTGATATAGCGCTTCTTCTTGTCGGCTTCGGCGACGATGTCCGGGTTGCTCAGGATCTTGTGCGTCGCCGCGCGCAGCTTTTCGACAGCTTCCTTAGGCATTTCCGGCGGCACGACGAGAATGCGGCCGAGGCCTTCGAGCGTCGCACGGTAGTCCAGCCACCATTCCTGTTCCTTGTTGAGCTTGACCGTTTCGAAGACGGTCGGAAGGTTCGGGAACAGGATCGACCGCTCGCGATTGACCGTCGCGATCGCCTTTGCGTTCTTGGCCTGGACGTACTTGTAGGCGGACGTCTCGGAGACGTAGAGCGCGTCCATCTCGCCCTGTGCGACGGCGAGCGCCGCGGCGCGGCTTCCCTTGTACCCGGCGACGATCTTGCACTTGAGGCCGAGCGCATGACAGGTCATGGCCGCGCCGTCGGAAATACCCGAAATCTTGCCGGAGCCGCCCCAGCTGATCAGCTTGTCGCTCTTGATGGCGTCCTGCGGGGTGTTGATGACCGAGCTGGTCTTGGCGAGCCAGATCCAGCGGGAATGATCCACGATTCCGAGGACGTGCATTTTGGTGAGGTCGAACCGAACGCCCTTCAGCTCCGTCAGTTGCTGGAGGCCGGCGCCGGTGCCGTTGACGAGCATCATCTGTAGCTGGTCCGGCTTCGCGATGTACATGCGGTTCAACGCGCTCATGCCGCCGGCGCCCGGCTGGTTCACGACGAGCACCTGGGCGCCGAGTTCCTTTTCGAAGTGGGGCGCGAGCATGCGCGAATAGGCGTCGTAACCGCCGCCTGCGCCGAAGCCGACGATGAAGGTGATCGTCTTGTCCTTGAAGTAGTCGTGATCGTCGGCCTGGGCCGGGATCGAGAGAAGGCCCGCCGCGACGATGCCGGCGACGGCGGCCAGTTTCGAGAATTTCATGGTTGTTTCCTCCGGTTGCGGCGTTTCCGTTCTGTGCGGAAACGTTGCCGAAAGACTAGAGGATCGTCCGGACGCGCGCCAGCGGAGACGATGCGGCCACAACGCGCTTCATCGGGCTCTCCGGCGCGTGATACGATGCCCGCAGGGACGGAAATGACAGCGGAGGAACCCATGACCGAGACGGCTTATCTCTCGCCGAACGGCCAGGCGCTTACTGCCGGAAACGGAACGGTGACGCGTATCCTTGTGGCGACTCTCAAGGGTATCGCCGTTCTCGAACGGGAAACCCGCGGGCGTCACTGGACGGTGACGGACCGGTTGCTGGAAGACAGGCATATCGGTGCGATCGTGAAGGAACCGGTCTCGGGCAAGCTGTTCGCCGGGTGTCACCATACCGGCGGCGTTTACGTCAGCGATGACGGCGAGGGCGCGGGCTGGCGGCAGATCAACAAGGGTCTCGACCGCGAGCACGTCTACACGCTCGCGGTCAGGAACGCCGGCGGCCGGACGACGCTGTTCGCCGGGACGTCGCCGGCGGGCCTCTATCGCAGCGACGATCTCGGAGAAAGCTGGACAGAGATCGCCTCCATCTACGACGTCGCGGATACGGACAAGTGGACGTTCCCGCCGCCGCCGCATATTCCGCACGTGAAGACGGTCACCTTCCATCCGACGGAGCCGGAGACGCTTTTCGTGCTGGTCGAGCAGGGCGCGTTCCTCAAATCCACCGACGACGGCAGGACGTGGACCGACCTGACCGCCTATTCGAAGCCGGAAGACGTCGCCTACCGCGACATGCACCGCATGCTGATCGACCCCGCGGACCCCGACCGGTTCTTTCTCGCGACTGGCGAGGGGCTGTACCGCAGCACCGACGGCGGCAAGTCGTTCGATCACCTGATGAAGCGCTTCGACCGGATGGGCTATCCCGACTTTCTGTTCTTCGATCCGGCCGACGCGCAAACCCTGTACATGGGCGGTTCCTATCTGAACCCGGCGCAGTGGTACAAGGAAGGCATCGCTGAATCGACCGTCATGCGCAGCACCGACGGCGGCGACAGCTGGGAAGAGGTCTCGGCCGGCCTGCCCGATCCCGTCGTGGGCGCTTTCGAGGCGATGAGCCTGCACCGCTGGGACGGCGGCATGATGCTGATGGCGGGAACCGCGACCGGCGAGGTCTATGCCAGCGACGACTACTGCCGCAGCTGGGTCTGTCTCGACGACGACGTCGAGCCCGTTTCCAAGGACGATCACCACCTGCCGTTCATGTCGAAGGAAGAGCGCAGGGCGGCGATGGCGGCGCGCGGTCTTTAGGTCGATTGCCGCCTTGGGATTCCTTCTTAGGTGTCGAGCACGCTTTCGTGAAAGAGCGTCTCGACGGCCACCGGCGCCGACAGCAATTGCTGGTCGACCATGTAACCGATGAACCGCTCCAAGTTCTGCCGGTTCACTTCCAGGCCTGACGGCCAGAGTTCGCTGTCGAACGAGCCGACGTCGCTTTCGAAGGCATAGCGGCCGAACGGCAGCACCGTGTAGTTGTGGTCGACGTAGAACTCGTAGGCCTGGTCGCGCGCGTCGTCCCACATCCGCATGACCTCGCGCGGCAGGTCCGGGTGCCGGTCGATGACCTCGTCGCGAATGGCGAGAAGGTGCATCGCCGGATAGTAGCCGTGCCGGTCCCAGTATTTGCGGCACTCCGCCGGCGTGTCGTCGAACAGGCGCCGGACCCGCGGGTCCTCGTAGATCTCTTCCGGCGGATGCGGGTCGATATAGGCGTCGACCTCGCCCACATCAGCATATCGGCGCCGGTACGGCCTTCCGGCATCCGTTCGATGTTGCCCTCGGTTCCCTGCCATGGAATTTCCTCGGGCCGTTGCGTGACCCAGGTGACTTCGCGCCAGGGGAGGCCGTACTCCTCCTGCAGGTCGCCCTTGGCGAGAACCGACATGGTTACCTGGAAGGCCCAGATCGCGATGCGTTTCCCCGCGAGATCGGCGGGCTTCGAGATACCGGCATCGGCGTTCACGAAGATATGGTTCTGGCTGAAGAGGCGTCGGGGAACCGTCGGCACCGCGGTCACCGGAATGCCGCGCTGGCGCGCCATGACGTAAGAGGCGAGCGAGACTTCCGCGATATCGAATTCGAGGTCGACCAGCATCCGCCGATGACGGTCGACGCCGTTCCGGCGGGGCGGCACCATGCCGACCTCCAGCGCGTCGATCTCGATGCCGGCGGGCGGCTCTACCAGGCCCATGAAGAACGGGATATGCCTGTCGTAGCGTTCCAGTGCGATCGTCAGCCTGTCCGCTGCCATGTCGTTTCCTCCCGCCCTGTTTGACCGTCTTGTCCGGGCCGACCCGGTCCGGCATTAGATAATTGCACCGCCGCGCGGGCAACTCTATCCGCTTGCGTCCGGCGGCGGGCGGCGATATGTCGGGACGGACTCCCGCGCAATACCGGAAGCAGACTTCTGTCCGCCATGTTCCATCAGCCCTTTGCGAATTTGATCCGCCACGCCGTCGGCGCGATATGCGCCGCGGTCTGCCTGGCGCTGGTTGCGACCGCGATTTCGGGCGGCGTTTCGGCGCAAACCGGTGCGCCATCGGCGCTGCAATCCGCCGGAAATCTTGAGGGCAAGACGCTGAAGGTGGGGGCGGTCGTCAGCCCGCCATTCGTCATTCGGTTCGACAACGGTCGTTTCCGCGGTCTTGCCTACGAGCTGTGGCGGGAGGTCGCCGAGACCGCGAAGATCGATTTCGCGGTCGTTACGTACGAGACGGAAGAAGCCGCCCTGCAGGCGGTGGCGCAGGGCCGCATCGACGTCGCGATCGGCGATATCGGCATCCGCCGCGAACAGGAGGACGTCGTCGATTTCCTGCACCCGTTCCTGCATTCGAACGTGGCGATCGCGACGCTCGGGCGCAAGGATGCCAGCCTCTTTGGCGCGCTCGGACGGCTCGTGTCCGGCGCGGCGCTCGAGGTCGTGCTGACGATGATCGGCATCCTGGTGCTGCTGACGGCGGCAATCTGGTTCTTCGAACGGCGGAACAACGAAGAGCTGTTCGGCGACCGAAACCGCGATTTCGTCTCCGGCCTCATCTGGACGTCGCTGATCGCGACCGCGCTGGAGGGCGATATCTTCAAGATGCGCTCCAAGGCCGCGCGCGTCCTCGGGCTGGTGCTGCTGCTTGTCGGCACCACGGTGGTCGCGAGCTGGATCGCGCTGATCACGTCGGCGCTGACCGTGGACAGCCTGACGCCGAAGGTTGCGAGCGCGGCGCAACTTCAAGGCGCGCGGATCGGGGTCGAACGCGATTCCGAGGGGATGGGCTACCTCGTCCGCCAGGGATTGCCGCATACGACGTATGAACATACCGGGGAGGCGCTGAAGGCGCTTCTCGCGAACCGGCTCGACGCGGTGGTCGCGCACCGGGCGAACATGAACTGGCTGATCTCGCGCATGAACCGGAAGGAGATCGTCGTCCTTCCTGACGTGATCGACAGCGAATACGCGGCCTTCGCGATACCGCAGGCCAGCCCGCTGCGCGAGCCGCTGAACCGCGCGATGCTGGATATCCTGGAGAGCGATACATGGATCGAGATACTGGCGCATTACGGCGTCCAGCGCTGACACGAAGGGACGAGGAACGATGACCGACGGGAACGGGGCGACCTACTACATGGTCGAGATGGACTATCCGCACGAGACGGAGGCCGAACGGGCGGCGTTCGACGGGTTCTACGAGAAGCACATCTCGATGCTGCTGACGATCCCGGGATTTCTCACGGCGCAGCGGTTCCACTGCCCGGGCGCGGGGCGGGCGCCGTTCCTCGCGCTCTACCGGCTGGCCGGTCCCGAGGTGATGACCAGCGAGGCCTACACCTCGAAGGCGGGGCGCATGTCGGTCGACCCGGCGTTCCGGGTGAACATGGTCGACTGGGACCGGAATCTGGCCCGCGGCGACGCGGACGCCATCGCCGCTGCGGGCGGCACGGCGGACGGCGGGATCGAGGTCGCGCCGGAGGGCGCGCTCGTCCTCGTCGACCGGACGGGCGGAGACGCGGCGCCGCTGGCGGACGGCTTTGCGCCGCTCGCCGTGATCGGCCTAGACCGGACGGTGGCGGAGCGGGGCGTCAGGATCGAGAAGGCGGCCTCCGGCGACGCGGCGGAACCCGGGGCGGCAGCCGGCCAGATCGTCCGGCGTTTCCTGCCGATCCACCCTATCCGCAAACCGGAATAGCCGGGCGAATTCAGCCCGATCTTCGCCATGACCTCTTCGCCGAAGCCGCTTTCGCCGGCCGCGCGGGTCGCCTCGGTGATTTCCCGGAAATAGGTTTCCTGCCCGCCGGGAAGGGTCCAGTCGAGGTGGCTCGCCGCCTCGTCGCCGTTGTTCCTGAAGCTGTGGACCGTGCCGCGCGGGATGTAGACCATGGTGCCCGGCCCGCAGATCTGCGTCTCGCCGGCCAGCGTCATCTCGTAGGCGCCGGTCAGCACGTAGAAATACTCGTCCTGTTCGGTGTGATAGTGCGGCGGCGGGCCCTCGCCGGGCTGGTGATGGCAGACGAGCGCCGAGAACGTGCCGCCGGTCTCCTCCTTCGAGAGCATCACGCGCATCCGGATGCCGAACGGCGTGACTTCCTCGCCCTCGTCGATGGTGACGATCTTGGGCGCCGGCGTTGCGTCGGTCATGGCTTTCCTCCCGGTGTTCCGTTGCAAAGTGTCCCGCAAAGCCGGACGGGCGGCAAGCGCGCGCGCCGCTATCCCCGGCGGCGCATGTTCCAGACCACGCGGTAGAGGTCGAACCGGCGGTCGCGCAGGTTGCGCACCGTGCCTTCGTGCCGCGCGACCCGCAGGTCGGAGAGCTTGAGGTCGGCGAAGGCGATGGTCTCGGTGTTGGGCGCGGTGTCGGCCGCGACGCCGTCGCGGGCGAACGGCAGGTCCGCCCGCGTCAGGATGCAGCTTTCGGCGTAGTGGATGTCCATGTTCTCGACGTTCGGCAGGTTGCCGACCACGCCCGACATGACGACGTAGCACTGGTTCTCCACCGCGCGCGCCTGGCAGCAGTAGCGGACGCGCAGGTAGCCGCGGCGCTCGTCGGTGCAGAACGGCACGAACAGCATCGTGGCGCCCTGGTCGACGAGGTGCCGGGCGAGCTCCGGGAACTCGGAATCGTAGCAGACCAGCACGCCGATCGGCCCGCAGTCGGTGTCGATCGCCTGGACCCGGTTGCCGCCCTTGATGTTCCACCAGTAGCGCTCGTCCGGCGTCGGGTGGATCTTGTCCTGGCGGTGGACCGCGCCGTCGCGCAGGAACACGTAGGCGGTGTTCAGCATGTCGCCGGTCTCGTCGCGCCGCGGGTGCGAGCCGCCGACGATGTTGATGTTGTAGCGCAGCGCGAGGCGGCTCATGAACTCCTCGAACCACCCGCCGTATTCCGCGACCCGCTCGACGCCCTCGGCGGGCGGCAGCGGCTTGTCCTCGATGGAGAGCAGCTGGAGCGTGAACAGCTCAGGGAAGACGACGAAGTCGCAGCGGTAGTCCGACGCGACGTCGACGAAATACTCGACCTGCGCCTCGAACTCCTCGCGCGTGTCGATCTTGCGCATCTGGTACTGGACGGTGGCGACGCGGACCGTGTTGGTCATCGACAAGGCGCCGGCGAGCTCGCGCGGGCCCGCGTCCTCCGACCACAGCGGGTTGCACCAGATCATGTGCGTCGCGTAGCCGAGCGAGTCGTGATCGTCGGTGTCGTGCTCGTCGAGGATGCCGATGGGCTCGAAGTCGTTGGCGAGGTGGAAGCGGATCGTGGAATCCCGCACCTTGCGGTCGATGGCGGCCTGCAGGTAGTCGCGCGGGTCGGGGTAGGACCGGCGCCGGCGCGCGTAGCCCGGCATGCGTCCGCCGAAGGCGATGCCCTTGAGGCCGAGCTGCTCGCACAGCGTCCGCCGCGCCTCGTAGAGCCGCTGGCCGATGCGGAGCCGCCGCTTGTCGGGATCGACGCTCACCTCCATGCCGTAGAGCCAGTCGCCGTTCGGATCGTGGCGCGAGGCGAGCCCGTCGCCGGTGATCTCGTCCCACGTGTGGGGCCCGAGCGCCGAGGCCTCGTCGATGATGAAGGTCGCCGCGTGGCCGACGATCTCGCCGTCGAGCTCGGCGACGAACTGGCCCTCCGGGAAGTTGACGATCTGCGAGCGCACCATGCACTGGGTGTTCCACGGCGCGGGCGCGCAGATGCGCCGGCTGAGGGCGGCGAGGGCCGGCACGTCGCCGAGCTTCGCCGGTCGGACGACCAGCTTGGGGCGCTCGGCTGCGGCTTTCGGGCTTGCGGTAGCGGGTTTCCTGCTCATGCGCGGGGTTATGCCGGGATTGGCGGGACAGGGGAAGGGGGCAGGAGAGGCGGAAGGGGCAGGACCCCGGATCGGACTCGCCAGCGCGGGCCGCGCGGGAGTACCATCCCGGCCGTTTCCCGCCGCGCGATGCCGCGCCGTATCGATGAAAGAGGCCGCTCATGAAGTTCTACGACAATGCCGTCGCCCCGTCGCCGCGCCGCGTGCGCATGTTCATGGCCGAGAAGGGCGTCGAGGCCGAGCGGATCGAGATCGATATCCGCAACGGCGAGCAGTTCGCGTCCTCCTTCAAGGCGGTCAACCCGTTCTGCACGGTCCCCGTGCTCGAGCTCGACGACGGCACGCGGCTGATCACCACCGACGGCTGCTGGGCGTGGCTCGAGGAGGCCTGGCCCGACCCGCCGCTGCTCGGCCGCAGCGCGGCGGAAAAGGGCCGCATCGCGGATACGCTTCATATCGTCATGTTCCACGGCATGATGGCCGTCTCCGAGGCGCTACGGAACTCGATGTAGAAGATGGTCGACCGCGGCATCGTCGGCCCCGACAACTACGCCCAGATCCCCGCGCTCGCCGAACGCGGGCGGACCCGCGCCGCCAAGTTCCTCGACCGGCTCGACGGCATGATCGGCAAGCAGCCCTTCGTCTGCGGCGACATCTTCACCGCCGCCGACATCGACGCCTTCATCTACGTCACCTTCGCCAAGTGGGCCGACATCAACCCGACCGCCGGCCACCGCAACGTGAAGCGCTGGTACGCCGAGGTCGAGAGCCGTCCCAGCGCCAGCGTCTAGGCGGCGGGGTGGGATTTCGGAAGGTTGCAAAACGACCCCATGCACCCGAAAGAACCGGCGGTAGTGCCGGAGTGGCGGCGAAATTTGCAAAACGACC
>JAYPTI010000075.1:0-1634 GCA_038133505.1 Alphaproteobacteria bacterium | reverse complement strand
ATTCAACCCCATGCACCCGAAAGGGGCTGTCTGACCAGGGACGCGTGATTGCTCCTTTTCACTCAGATGTCATCCCGGACTTGTTCCGGGATCTAGGGCCGCAGACCGCACACCCCACCGGGACTGGACCCCGGAACAAGTTCGGGGTGACACGTGGGGGCGGGGCTAAGGTCCAAAGCGTCGATACGCGAAAACGCTATCACGCGATTCCCGGAATTGCGAACCGGACCCCGAAAAAATCCCCCGAAACCCCGGACTCGCCTTTCGCGCGCGGATGGATGTAAGATTTCAGGGCGTGCAACCCGCCCGGGAGACCGACCATGACCGCCAGCAGCCCTAACCGCCTTAACCGCCGCCACCTCCTCATGGGCCTCGGCGCCGCCGGCCTCGCGGCCGCCGCGCTGCCCGCGATTCCGGCCCGCGCCGCGATGAAACCGGGCAAGGACGCCGTCCTCCTCGTGATCGACGTGCAGAACTGCTTCCTGCCGGGCGGCACGCTGCCGGTGAAGGGCGGCAACGAGATCATCCCGGTCATCAACGGGCTCGCGAAGAAGTTCGCCAACGTGGTGATGACGCAGGACTGGCACACGCAGCATCACGCCTCGTTCGCCTCCACCCATCCCGGGAAGAAGCCGTTCGAGACGATAGAGCTCAGCTACGGCACCCAGGTGCTGTGGCCCGACCATTGCGTGCAGGGCTCCGACGACGCGAAGCTCGCCGCCGGGCTCGACATCCCGCACGCGCAGCTCATCATCCGCAAGGGCTATCACAACGAGGTCGACAGCTATTCGACCTTCGTCGCCGCCGACAAGAAGACGAAGACCGGCCTGACCGGCTATCTGCGGGAGAGGGGGCTGACCGACGTCTACGTGTGCGGCCTCGCCACCGACTTCTGCGTCAGCTGGTCCGCCGTCGACGCGGCCGCCGCCGAGCTCAAGGTCTCCGTCATCGAGGACGCCTGCCGCGGCATCGACCTCAACGGCTCGCTCGCCGCCGCGTGGAAGTCGATGCTGGCCAAGGGGGTAAAGCGGGTGCAGTCCTCCGACATCGCTTAAATGCGAAAACACGGCGAGGTCGTTCCGGTCCCTAATATGAGGGAAGCCGTCTAGGCCTCGTCCAGCCGCGTCTCCGGATCCATCGCCGCGTGCAGGATACGGACGACATCAGTCCCGCCGTCGCTGCCCGCGCGGTACCAGACGACGTGCCTGCCCACGAGCTGCTTGCGGTATCCCGCGCGGATGTCTCCCGCGTCGAGACCGGGCAGATCGCAACCGGCGAGCCGGTCGCACGCCGTTGCGATCCCGCGGATATAGCGTTCGGCCTGCTCGGCGCCCCAGCGTTCGACGGTGTAGTCCCAGATGCCGTCCAGGTCCCGGACGGCGGCGGGCGTGAAACGGGCGGCGGCCATCAGGTCTTTTGCCGGGCGGTCTTTCCGTCGAGGAACGCGTCGACATCGAACGGCGCGGCAGCACCGCTTTCCTCGCCCTTGATCAGGGCCGCGCGCAGCGTGGCGACGCGGGCCTCCCGGTCTTCGAGCAGCCGCAGCCCGGCCCGGATCACTTCGCTCGCGGAGCCGTAACGGCCGCTGTCGACCTGCTCGTCGACGAAGTCGGCGAAATGGTCGCCGAGGGTGA
>JAYPTI010000074.1:0-15647 GCA_038133505.1 Alphaproteobacteria bacterium | reverse complement strand
GCGTCCGTCTCGTCAACCTCGTCTATCGGCATCTGGCGACGTTTCCAGGCGCGCTGGAATGGGCCTGGGGGACCGTCGGCGGGGCTTTCGGCCGCGGCGAAATCGCGGCGGCCGCGCAGGAGGTTCTGTCCCGGCTGACCGATGCGGCACCCTCGACGCCGCCGGTGTCGCTTGCGGCTGCCGGTCTCGGGGCGTCGGATGCCGCCGCCGTCCGCGCAACGCTCGATGCCTACAACCGGGCCAACCCCATGAACGCCGTCAGTCTCCGCATCGTCTCGCTGGCGCTGGCGGCCGGCCGGCCCGCGGACCGGATAGAAGTCGCCGGCCGCGATCTTCCCGACCTGCCCGACCTTCTCCCCATCCCGCCGATCGAACAGATGAGCGACGAGCTTCGCGACATCCTCTCGGTTCTCGCACGCCAGGCGACCGGCGGCCGGTCGCCGGTGGTGCCGTCTCTCTTCCGGCACTTCACCGGTCATCCTCGACTCCTGCAGTCGATTTCCGACTGGCTCGGCCCCATTGAAGCGGCGGGGGACGTCGATGCGCTTTCAGACGAAATCGCCGCGGCAGCGGACACGGCCGCTGCGCGCCTATTTGACGCCTTGCCCGCGCCCGGCGCAGATGCTTTTGTGCCCGACGAGGAGACGCGCGCCGCCCTTGCGGAGACGATCAGGATCTTTCCCCCGGCGATCTGCCGGATGATCGTGCTGGGAGGAATGCTGAGCGCCGCGTTGCGGGACTGAAACCCCGGGAAATTCGGGAAGGTTGACGGTGAACGACTGGTGGGAAATCTACGAATTCTGGTTCGGAGAACCGGGAAGCGCCGACCACGGCGCGGTCCGCGAAATTTGGTTCGGGGGCGGACCGGACGTCGACGCGGAAATCCGTCGACGTTTCTCCGCCGACTACGAACGCGCCGCGACGGGGGCGTTCGAGGACTGGAAAGGGGAACGCTATCCGGCAATGGCGCTGGTCGTCCTGCTGGACCAGTTTCCGCGCAATATTTTCCGCGGCACGGCGCGCGCCTTCGCTGCTGATCCGCTCGCCCGAGACGTCGCGCGCCATATCGTCGACGGGCCGCTGCACGGCGAACTGCTGACGGTCGAAAAGCTGTTCGCCTACCTGCCGTTCGAGCACAGCGAGGATATCGGCGACCAGAACCGGTGCGTCGAGCTGTTCCGGGGGCTCGAGGATCACGAGGGCAAGCAGGAATGGGTCGACTACGCCGTCGCCCATCAGGTGATCATCGCCGAATTCGGCCGTTTTCCGCATCGGAATCAGGCGCTCGGCCGGACCGATACGCCCGAAGAGGCCGCCTGGCTCGCCTCGAACGAAGAGAGATTCGGTGTCTCCGGAAACGAGGACGACGCATCGTGACCGACCGCGTCGATTGCGCCGTCATTGGCGCCGGCGTCGTCGGGCTCGCGGTCGCGCGGGCGATGGCGCAGGCCGGCCGCGAAGTCGTGGTTCTCGAAAAGGCCGACATGATCGGCACCGAGACAAGTTCGCGCCACAGCGAGGTCATCCATGCCGGCATCTACTATCCGCAGAACAGCCTGAAGGCGGAATTCTGCGTCGCCGGTAAGAAGGCGATGTACGTCTTCTGCGACGAGCACGGCGTCGACTACAACAACTGCGGAAAGATCATCGTCGCCACCGACGAGGAACAGCTTCCCGAGCTCGAGTGGCTCAAGGCGAACGCAGCCGCGAACGGCGTCGGCGACCTCGAATGGATGACGCCCGAACAGGTCACGGCAATGGAGCCGGCGGTTTTCTGCGTCGGCGCGCTGTGGTCGCCGTCGACCGGCATTCTCGACAGCCACGGATACATGCTGGCGCTGCAGGGCGACGCGGAGGTGGCGGGCGCGATGTTCGCGTTCCTGACCCCGGTCACGGGCGGGCAGGTGATGAACGACGGCATCCGGCTCGACTGCGGCGGCGATGCGCCGATGTCGATCGTCGCCGAGACGGTCATCAATTCGGGCGGCCTGTGGGCGCAGGAGATCGCCCGCACGATCGAGGGTATTCCGGCCGAGACGATCCCGCCGACCTACTACTGCAAGGGCAACTACTACACCCTGTCGGGACGGCCGCCGTTCACGCGTCCGATCTACCCGGTTCCCGAGCGGGCGGGTCTCGGCGTTCACGTGACCGTCGATCTCGGCGGTCAGGTCCGCTTCGGTCCCGACGTCGAGTGGATCGACGATATCGACTACGACGTCGATCCGGCGCGCGCCGAGAAGTTCTACGACGCTGTCCGGAAGTACTATCCGGACCTTCCCGACGGCGCGATCCAGCCCGGCTATTCCGGCATCCGTCCCAAGATCCAGGCACCGGACGAGGTGGCCCGCGATTTCGTCATACAGTCGCCGGACGATCACGGCGTGCCGGGGCTGGTAAACCTCTTCGGCATCGAATCGCCTGGCATGACGTCGTCGCTGGCGATTGCGGATTACGTCAGGAAATTATTTTAAAACAATAGGTTGCAGGGTCTTGAAATGGGCCCGAACCTTCCTAAATAAGCACTGTTCGGCGCCCGGATCGGGGCCGGAAACCTAGGAGGACCTGCCGTTCTGGAGGTCCGGAACCACATGTTGCTCACCGGAGGATATGTACCATGCGCACTTTCGATTTTTCCCCCCTGTATCGTTCCGCCGTCGGTTTCGACCGCATGATGTCGCTGCTCGACGCAGCGCAGAAGAGCGCGACCGCCGACAGCTACCCGCCCTACAACATCGAAAAGACGGGTGAAGACGCCTATCAGATCACTGTCGCCGTTGCCGGCTTCGGCCCGGAAGACCTCGACGTCGAGGTTCGCGACGGCCAGCTCGTGATCGTCGGCAAGGGCGCGCCGGACGGCGAGAACGTGACCTTCCTGCATCGCGGCATCGCGAAGCGCGCCTTCGAGCGCCGCTTCCAGCTCGCCGACCATGTGGAGGTGAAGGGCGCCGACCTGCGTGATGGTCTGCTGGTGGTCGATCTCGTCCGCGAGATCCCCGAGGCGATGAAGCCCCGCAAGATCGACATTGCGTCGGGCGGGAAGGTGATCGAGGACCAGTCGGCCAAGGCCGCCTGACCCTCGGCAAGGAACGAAGCCGGGCCCTCAGGGGCCCAGCTTTTTCTTGACGGAAACGGTGTGGAGGCAGTCGGGCGCCCATAGGGGGCGCGTTAACGTTCTGAGGAGGGCTGTTGACGAACCGTCGCAGGGGGATTAGTCCCTCGCGGGTCGCGAGCGGCCTTTACCGTTACGGCGGCGAGCCGGGAAAACCCGGCCGTTACGTCGTCGGAAGGACCTGGGAGGTTGGAACGAAAATGAGCACGATGCTCGACATTCAGGGACTGACGAAGAAGTTCGGTCCCTTTACCGCCGTCGACGACGTGAGCTTCAAGGTCGAAAACGGCGAAGTTCTCGGATTTCTCGGGCCCAACGGCGCCGGGAAGTCGACAACGATGAAGATGGTGACGGGCTTTCTGCCGCCGACGTCAGGAACGGCCGTTGTCTGCGGCGCCGACGTCACGCGCGATCCCATCGCGGTCAAACGACATATCGGGTATCTGCCCGAAGGCGCGCCGATGTACGAGGACATGACGCCCGCCGGGCTGCTGTCCTTTATCGCCGAGGTGCGCGGCCTCAAGGGCCCGGCCCGGCGCGAGGCGATCGACGTCGCGGTCGGCCGCCTTCAGCTCGACGAAGTCTACAACCAGCAGATCGGCACGCTGTCCAAGGGCTTCAAGCGGCGCGTCGGTCTCGCTCAGGCGATCCTTCACGATCCGGACGTGCTGATCCTCGACGAGCCGACCGACGGCCTGGATCCCAACCAGAAGCACCAGGTGCGCGAACTGATCGGGCAGATGGCCAAGGACAAGGCCATCGTCATCTCGACCCACCTGCTCGAAGAAGTCGACGCGGTCTGCACCCGCGCGGTCGTGATCGCCCGCGGTCGCATGGTCGCCGACGGCACCCCCGCCGATCTGGAGCGGAAATCGGTCTACTACAACGCCGTCTCGGTTCGGCTGCATCCTGATCATGTAGACAATCTCAAGAGCGCGCTCGACGGCATCGGCGACATCGAACGGATCGAGGTCGCGACGAGCCGGTCCGACGGTGCGCATGTCATCGTCGTCGCCCGCAACGGCGCGACGATCATCGAGACGGTCAATGCGCGGATAAACGATCGCGGCATTTCCGTCGAGCAGCTTTACGTCGAACGCGGCCGGCTCGACGACGTGTTCCGCCAGATCACTGCCGATAGCGCGGGAGGCCGGGCATGAACAACGTGTGCGCCATCGCCAAGCGCGAGCTGTCGGCCTATTTCTCGACGCCGCTCGCCTACGTCTTCATCGTGATCTTCCTCGCGCTCGCGGGGGCGACGACGTTCTATTTCGGGGGCTTCTTCCAGCGCGGCCAGGCGGATCTCCAGTCGTTCTTCTCGTTCCATCCGTGGCTTTATCTCTTCCTGATCCCCGCGGTCGGCATGCGCCTGTGGGCGGAAGAGCGGAAGTCGGGGACCATCGAACTGCTGATGACCCTGCCGGTCTCGACGACCCAGGCCGTCCTCGGCAAGTTCGTCGCCGCCTGGATCTTCGCCGGCATCGCCATCGCGCTGACCTTCCCGATCTGGATCACGGTCAACTATCTGGGATCGCCCGATAACGGCGTGATCGTCGCGGGTTACGTCGCGAGCTTCCTGATGGCCGGCGCGTTCCTCGCCATCGGCAGCTTCATGTCGGCGCTGACCCGCAACCAGGTCATCGCCTTCGTCATCACGGCGGCGGCCTGCTTCCTGTTCATGATGAGCGGGCTCGAGCCGGTTCAGTCCGCCTTCCGCGGCTGGGCGTCGCCGTTCGTGGTCGACCTTGTCGCCTCGCTGAGCTTCCTCACTCATTTCGACGCGATCACGCAGGGCGTGTTCGACCTGAGGGACTTCGTCTATCTCGCATCGGTGATCGGGGTCTTCCTGTTCGCGAACGTCGTGATCGTCGACCTCAAGAAGGGATCGTAGGTTTCGCCATGACAGATTCAGTCAAGAAATCGCCGATCCGGGAGAATCGCACGCTGGGCATCGCCTCGCTGGCGCTTGCCGTGGTGCTGTTCCTGGCGGTGAATATTTTCTCCGAGTCCGCCATCAAGGGCGTGCAGGCAGACCTGACGGAGAACAGCCTCTTCACCCTGTCGGAGGGCACGAAGGAAACGCTCGCGAACGTCAAGGAGCCGATCACGCTCCGCTTCTTCTCGACCCGCAAGCTGCTCGATACCACGCCCGGCCTGACGGCCTACGGCGCCCGGGTGCAGGAACTGCTCGAGCGCTATGTCGGGCTGTCGAACGGCGCGATCAAGCTCGAGCTGATCGACCCCGAGCCGTTTTCGCCCGAGGAAGACCGCGCGGTCGGCTTCGGCCTCAGCGGCGTTCCGATCACCGAGGCGGGCGATCTCGGCTATTTCGGTCTCGCCGCGACCAACACGACCGACGATACCGACGTCATTCCGTTCCTGACGCCGCAGCGCGAGCGTTTCCTGGAATACGATCTGACGCGGATGATCAACAACCTCGCGAACCCGAAGAAGAAGGTGATCGCGCTGGTGTCCGGCATTCCGATCGATGCCGATCCGGTCAAGAAGTACAAGGCGTGGGCGCTGGTGGACCAGCTTCGCCAGTTCTTCGAGGTGCGGCCGCAGGGCCTGACGCCGAAGCTCACGGACGACGTCGATCTGCTGATGATCGTCCACCCGTTCGGGCTCAGCATGGAATCCAAGTACGCCATCGACCAGTACGTCCTGCGCGGCGGCAAGGCGATGGTCTTCGTCGATCCGCATGCCGAAGAAGGCGCGCAGAGCAACCGCGCGCTCCGGATGCCGGGCGGCGTCGGCTCGGACCTGCCCGAACTGTTCAAGGCGTGGGGCATCAAGTACGACCGCAATCTGGTGCTCGGCGACGAACTCGCCGGACAGCGCGTGCAGGCGGGCGTCGATTCATTCGGCAGGCCGATCATCACGCGCTACGTCGCGTGGACGAGCTACGGTCCGGAGAACATCAAGTCCGACGACGTGACGACGGCGCAGATCCGGTCGGTCAATTTCGGCACGCCCGGCTTCTTCGAGGTTGCCGAAGGTGCGACCGCGACGATCGAGCCGCTGATCTTCTCGACGAAAAGCTCGGGTCCGTTCGACGCCCAGATGGTGCGCCAGAACCCGCAGCCGGCCGAGATCCTCAAGCAGTTCAAGGCGCAGAACAAATCCTACATCCTGGCCGCGCGTCTCAGCGGCAGCGTCAAGTCGGCGTTTCCCGACGGCCCGCCGAAGGACGACAAGAAGAAGGACGATGCGGCCAAGGACGGCGACAAGAAGGACGAAGCGCCCGCCAAGCCGCATTTGAAGGTGTCGGAGAAGCCTGCCAACATCATTCTGGTGGCCGATACCGATTTCATCGCCGATGCGTTCTGGCTGCGCACGCAAGACCTGTTCGGCCAGACGGTGGTGGTTCCGACCGCGAACAACGGCGATTTCGTCGTCAATGCCGCGGACAATCTCGCCGGCGCGAGCGCGCTGATCGGCCTCCGCGGCCGCGGTCTGTCGTCCCGTCCGTTCGAACTGGTCAAGAAGATCGAGGACGAAGCCGAGGACCGCTACCGCGACAAGGAACGCTCGCTGGTGAAGGAGCTCGAGGACGTCCAGAAGAAGATGGAAGAGCTCCAGACGAAGGAGCGCGCCAAGGGCAACGCGGTGCTGTCGTCCGAGCAGCAGGAGGCGATCGGCAAGTTCCGCGCACGCGTTATCGAGATCCGCCGCGAACTGCGGGAGGTCCAGCTCAACCTGCGGCGCGACATCGACGATCTGGATGCGCGTCTAAAGGTTCTCAACATCGCCGCCATGCCGGCCGCCGTCGCGATCTTCGCGCTGGGTGTCGCCATGGTCCGCCGCAACCGCAAGCGCGGCCGGTCGGCGGCCTGATCGAAGGGAGATCCGAGGATGAAACCCGTCACCTTCTATACCGTTGCCGGTCTGACGGCCGCCGCCGTCGTGGCCGCCGCCGTCTCCGTTTCGATGCAGACGGACACCACGTCGCTGACGGCGGGGACCGAACCGGCGTTGCCGAAGCTCGCGTCCAACATCAACGGCGTGGCGAAGATCGAGCTGACGAACGCCAAGAACAGCTTCTCCATCGCCCGGAAGGGCGAGGGCTGGGGGCTCGTCGAGAAGGACGGCTATGCCGTCGAATTCGAGAAGGTCAAATCGGCGATCGTTTCCGCTGCCGAGTTCAAGCTGATCGAGCAGAAGACCGGCGACCCGGCGCGTTACGGCCGGCTCGAGCTCAACCCGCCGACCAGTCCCGAGGCAAAGTCGACCCGCCTCGTCTTCAAGGACGGGAAGGACGCCGTTCTCGCCGACGTGCTGATCGGCAAGCTGAATACCAGCCTGTTCGGGCAGGGCGGCGCCGGCACCTACATCCGGCGCGCCGACGAAAAGGCGACCTGGCTCGTGCGCGGGCAGGTGACGCTCGGCGAGGAGCCGAACAACTGGATGGTCCGCCAGATCGTCAACTACGGGAAGGAAAAGGTCCGCAAGGTCACCATCAAGGGACCCGAGGGAACGGACCATTCCATCACCAAGGACAAGGAGTCCGACCAGAACTTCGTCCTTCACAACATTCCCGAGGGCCGAAAGATCAAGGCGAAGGACGAGGCCGATCCTCTCGGCGGTGTCACGTGGCGGATGATGTTCGACGACGTGAAGCTCGCCTCGAAGCAGGAATGGCCGGCCGATCCGTGGGTCGCGCATTTCTACACCTGGGACGGGCTCGATATCCGCATCGAGACGGCCAAGTTCGGCGAGGATCACTGGGGCCGCTTCAAGGCCGCAGTGGATCCCGAGGTGACCGACGCCAAGAAACGCGAAGAGGCGCAAAAGAAAGCCGACGAAATCAACGCGCGGACGGACGGCTGGACCTACATGCTGACCGCCGGCGACGCCGAGAAGCTGACCGCCAAGATCGACTATTTCCTGGCCGAGCCGAAGAAGGAAGGCTCGTAAGGCGGGGCCCGACGCGCACCGGCAGCGTAGCAGCAGCGCGCCGTCGGTACTCTCTGCGGTTATCCAGTCGGATCCTGTCGGCATATACCGGTCTCTCTCCGCCGCTCGCCCAAGCGGCACATCATGTCTCACTGGGACGCGAAAGGCGCGCGGCATGCGCGGCTGCGGGGAAGCCCTGCAATCCGGCAGGGCCGCAGCGATTGACGCGAAAAGGCGCCGCCGCCATGGTCGGGCGCGAGAAACGGGAGGAACGAGAGAATGGTACTGATCCTGAAGCCCGACGACCTGCAGGGTCTCGTCGGGATGAAAGACGCGATCGACGCGATCGAGCAGGGCTATCGGGAATCGACGGAATTCCCCGTCATCAACGCGCCGCGGCGGCGCGTCCACTCGCCTGCCGGCGTCCGCGTCTCGAACTTTCCGGGAGGCGTGCACGCGCTCGGCGTCATGGGCGCGCAGGCGCGCGCGGAACTGGTTGTGCAGGAAGGCACCAACCAGCGGTACGCGCACCGTGCGCCGCCGGTCCACGTTCTGAACGATTCGTCGACCGGCGAACTCCTCGCCGTCCTGTTCGGCGAGATCGACGAAAAGACGATCGGCCCCAGCAGCCTGATGGCGTTCCGCACGGCCGCCACGAGCGGCGTCGCCTTCCGGCACATGGTACGCGACGATGCGGCGACGGTGGGCCTGTTCGGGACCGGCGGCCAGGCGGCGAACCAGCTCTGGGCGCTGAAGACCGAGCGCCCGTCGATCAAGCGGGCCTTCGTCTACGGCCGCGATGCGGAGCGGCGCAAGGCGTTCGCCGATAAATGGGGTCCGCAATTCGAGATCGACATCGAGCCGGTGGGTACGACCGATCCGCTTCTCGACGGCGTCGACGTCGTCCTGTGCGCGACCAACACGAACGTCGAGCTGTTCGACGGCAACCGCCTCGCCGCCGGGCAGCACGTCACGGGGATTATCGGCGGCAACAAGCAGCTCGTGCAGGGCGGGTTCCTGCCGAAGCCGCGCCGCGAAATCGACGACAACACGGCCCGGCGCGCCCACGTCATCGTCACCAATCTGAAGGAATCGATGGTTTCCGAAGAGCAGGGCGATCTGTGGACGCCGATCCAGGCCGGTATCATCTCGATCGACGACGTCTACGAGCTCGGCGATCTCGCGACCGGCCGGCATCCGGGGCGGACCTCCGACGAACAGATCACCTATCACAAGAACAACAACGGGACCGGTTCGTCCGAGATGGCGATCGCCATGACGGCCTACCGGCGCGCGGTCGAGGAAGGCCGCGGGACGGAGATAGATCTCGGGTGATACTCGACTGGCTGACGGCCCATTACGAGCTGACGACGCAGGAGTCCCTGCTGGTTGCGGGGACGGCGTTTTTCGCTGGCATCATGCGGGGCTTTTCCGGTTTCGGCGCCGCGCTGACCATCGTGCCGGTTCTCGCGCTGACCGTCGGGCCGCGCGCCGCGATCCCCGCGATCCTGATCGTGATGATGGTCACCAGCCTGCAACTTGTCCCCGGCGCGTGGAAGGACACGAACTGGAAGACCGTGACGCCGCTCTCCATCGGCGGCGTGGTCGGCTTGCCGCTCGGTGTGTGGCTGCTCGTCGTCGTCGACCAGGAAATCATGCGACGGGCGATTTCGGGCTGCGTGATCTTCTTCGCCGTCCTGATGCTGATCGGCTGGCGCTACAAGGGAAGCGTCGGACCCTGGGTCAGCGCGTTCGCCGGCTGGCTCGGCGGATTCATCTCCGGCGCGGCGGCGGCCGGCGGGCCCGCCGTGATCATGTTCCTGCTGGCGGGTCCCGAAAATGCGGCGCGGAACCGGGCCGCGATCATCCTCTATTTCTTCTTCACGCAGGGCGCGGCGCTGGCGATCTTCGGAGCGACGGGGATGATGACCTGGAAGACGTTCTGGATCGCGCTTCCCATGATCCCGACGATCGCGCTCGGTACCTGGATCGGCGAGCGGATGTTCGGCAGGGCCTCGGACGCGCTCTATCGCAAGGTGGCGCTGGCCTTCCTGCTGGCCATCGGCCTTTCCACCTTTTTCGCGTGAAGCCGGCGGCGTGGAATACTGGCCCGACATAACGACCGCCAAGACGGTTCTGGTGGCCGCCACGGCGTTCGTCGCCGGAATCATGCGCGGATTTTCCGGTTTCGGCTCCGCGCTCGTGATCGTGCCGGTGATGGCGGCGGTCTACGGCGCGCAGCTCGCGGTGCCCGCGGTCGTCGTGATCCACCTGCTCACCACCGCGCAGCTTCTGCCGGGCGCGTTGCGGGATTGCGAATGGGGCAGGGTGATTCCGCTGTCGGTTGCCGGCAGCCTCGCGATCCCCGTCGGCGCGTGGGTGCTCGTGACGCAGGACCCCGACCTGCTGCGCAAGGCGATTTCCGTCCTGATCATTCTCTTCGCGATCATGATGCTGCGCGGCTGGCGATACACCGGAAAGATCAACGCGTGGATCATGGCCGCGGTCGGCGCGATCGGCGGCGTGATTACCGGCGCGGCGACGATCGGCGGGCCGCCCGTCGTGACGTTCCTGATGGCCGGGCCGTTCAGCGCCGCGCAGAACCGCGCCGCGATCATCCTCTATTTCACGTTCGTACAGCTCGTCGCGATCGTGATGTACTGGCTCGGCGATCTCATCCTGTGGCCCATCGTCGGTATCTGCGCGACGGTCATGCCGACCTTGATGGCGGGCATGTGGATCGGCCAGAACCTGTTCAAGCGCGCGTCGGAAGAAGGGTTTCGCCGCGTCGCGCTGATATTCCTGCTGCTGATCGGCTTCGCGACGCTGCTTGCATGAGGGATTCCGGCGGTTCGTGCGCTAAGCTGCCGGCATGATTCTCGACGGCATCACCTATTGGCACCTCGCGGCGATGATCGGCGCCTTCGTCGCGTCGGGGCTGGTGCGCGGATTCAACGGCGGCGCCGGCGCCAACTTCATCACGGCGCCGGTTCTGGCGCTTCTCATCGGGCCGCGCGAAGGCGTGCCGATCATCATCCTGCTGAACCTCGTCAGCAACGTGCAGGTGATGCCGGGCGCGCTGCCGCACGCGGACTGGAAACGGATGCTTCCCGTGGGTCTCGCGTCGATGGCGATGGCGCCGCTCGGCGCCTACATCCTGCTGGCCGTCGAGGAGGACTTGATGCGGCGCATCGTGGCGGGGACGTCGATCGTGCTGTCGCTGGTGCTTCTGACGGGCTGGAGATACCGCGGGCCGCGCGGGTTGCCGGTACGCATCGGCGTCGGCGGGCTCGGCGGGCTGGTGACCGGATCGGTGTCGATGGGCGGCCCGCCGGTGTTCCTCTATCTGCTGTCCGGACCGGGCACGGCGGCAGAGCAGCGCGCGAATTTCCTCGCCTTCGGCGCGATGGTGCAGACCGGCGCCGTGATCACGTTCATCGTCAGCGGTCTGATCACGGTCAAGACGCTCGTCCTCGCGGCGATCCTGTTCGTGCCGTTCATGCTCGCCTGCTGGGCCGGGATGCGTCTGTTCGCGCGCGCCTCGGACGCGCAGTTCCGCAATCTCACCCTATGGGGGATCGCGATCCTGTCGCTGATTATCGCGGTGGTGTAGCGCCAGTCAGGGCGCGTTACCCGGCGGCAGGTCGAACAGCCCGTCCGGCAGGGTTCCGATGTGGGCGACGATCTCGTCGGTGGAGACTACGTCGGCATATTTCGCGTTCATGTCGCACAGATTGATCGCATGGCTCGCCTGGCTGCGGTCGAAGCAGCCTTCCTCCGCCAGCGTGACGCGGTAGTTCTCGCTGAACGCGTCGATGGTCGACGCACGGACGCAGCCCGAGGTCGTCGTGCCCACCATGATGATCGAATCCGCCTTGAAGTTGTTCAGGAACGAACTCAGCGGCGTGCCGTGGAACGCGCTCGGCTTCAGCTTCTTGATGACGATGTCCTGCGGCATCGGCGCGATCTCGTGGTTGATCTCGTTGCCGTCGAGGTTGGTCTGGCGCTCGGGCGCCGACTTCCACTCGCCGGTCCGGTTGTTCTTCCACGCCCACGATCCGCGGTCCCAGCCGTCGGGGCGCAGGTCGCCGGTCGTGTAGATCACCGGCAGGCCCTTCGCGCGGGCCGAATCCAGCAGGGACTTGATGTGCGGCAGCGCCTCCCATGCCTCCTCGCCGCAGGAATTGGGCCAGCGCTTGATCGAATCCAGGATCGGCTCCCGCTTGTCGCCGGTGAAGTGATAGTTCACGTCGATGACGACCACCACCGGCCGCTCCCCGAAACCCGCTCGCTGGCCGTAGCCGGCGGTCCCGAAGACTTCCTTGTCGCGTTCCGTTAGAAATTCGTCCCAGATTCGTTCGGCCATCGTCTTGCCTCGATATTTTGCACGGTTCAGAATTGACTGAAGCGTAGAATGCAATCCGCCGCTCCGCAATCTTCGATGATGCGCGCGCGGCGGCGAACGGAGGACCGCATGGCCGTAACCGAACTGAACCACATCAACATCCGGACGATGCTGATGGAGGAAACCAAGGATTTCTACCAGGACATCGTGGGTCTCTCGGTCGGCTGGCGTCCCCCGTTTGCGAGCCACGGCTACTGGATGTATTGCGGCGACGTGCCGATCGTCCATCTGTCGCTGTCCGATCCGGAGGGCGACCCGCGCACCGTTTCGGAAGGTACCGGCAACGGGCTCGATCATATCGGGCTGTGGGCCGAGGACATTCCGTCGTTCGAGAAGACGCTCGCCGACAACAGGATCGACTACGCCAAACGGCTCGCCGCCGGCGACAAGGTGATCCAGATGTTCTTCCTCGATCCTAACGGGGTTCAGGTCGAGCTTCAGTTCGACGTCGAGAAGGAAGGCGTCGATCCGGGCAAGTTCGAGCGGATCAACGTGCCCGGGCTGGGTTTCTGAGACGCGCCGCAGGCCCGCGCCGACGACGGCAACCGCGACCGGAAGCGGCGAGGCGTCGCAGCGGTTCGCCATGCGCCGCCGAGTGGGCCCGGCGCGGTGCGACAATTGCCGGATACTGGAAACGCGTCGCGTAGGAAAAGCCGGACGAGGGGAAACATGGAGTCGTCACCTGATGTCGCGATCGTGGGTGCCGGCGCGGCCGGCGCTGCGATGGGTATCGTGCTGGCGCGGCGCGGTCTTTCCGTGCGCCTGCTGGAGAAAAGCGAAGCCCATGTCGACCGCGTGCGCGGCGAATCGATTACCCCCTGGGGAGTCGAGGAAGCGCGACGGCTGGGGCTTGTCGACATTCTGATCGGCGCCGGCGGCCATTTGGTGCCGCGTCTCGTCGTATTCGGCGAAGACCTCGATCCGGCGGTCGCGCTATCGCGTCCGATCGACCTCACGACGATGTTCGACGGCGTCGGTGGCGCGCTCAAGCTCGCGCATCCGAAGATCTGCCAGGCGTTCGACGACGCGGCCGAGGCGGCCGGGGCGGAATTGCTGCGCGGCGTGACGCGAGTCGAGGTCGAGCCCGGGGCGCGGCCCGTCGTCCGCTACCGCCTTCGGGGCGCGACCCGCGAGATACGGCCGCGTCTCGTGATCGGCGCCGACGGGCGGGGCTCCGCCGTCGCGCGCCAGATCGGCGTCCGCGTCGAAACCGACCCGCTGCACCACATTTTCGGCGGTCTTCTGATCGAAGGCGCCGACGGCTGGGCCGACGACTATTACGCCATCGGCAACGAGGGAAACGGCAACTATTACATCTTTCCGCAAGGGCACGGCCGCTACCGGCTCTACTACGCCTATTCCGCCGCCCGGAGACGCGAGTTCGCTGGGCCGGACGGCGCGAAAAACTTCCTCGCGGCCTTCCGCCTCGCGTCCATCCCCGATAGCGAGATCATCGCCAACGCCCGGCCCGCCGGGCCGTGTCAGGGCTATCCCAACGCCGATAGCTGGGTCGACCGGCCGGTCGCTCCCGGCGTCGTTCTGATCGGCGACGCGGCCGGCCACAACGACCCGACGATCGGCCAGGGCCTGTCGATCGCGCTGCGCGACGTCCGGCTCGTCTCGGAGGCGCTGGCGGGCAATCCCGCCTGGACGCCAGAAATCTTCGAACCCTATGTCGCCGAGCGGCGGGAGCGGCTGCGCCGGCTGCGGGTTTCCGCGCGAGAGTTCTCGCGGTTTCGCTGCGAATATACCGACGAGGCGCGCGAACGCCGCCGGATCGCGCTGGAGCGCATCGGCCGCGACCCGAGCCTCGCCCTTCCGTTCCAGGTGCCTCTCCGCGGTCCGGACGAGCTGCCCGACGACGTCTATACGCCGGCCGTCTGGCACCGCCTGTACGGCTGATTCCACTCACCGCAAGGAGAACGCCCCGTGACCTTCTTTCCGAGCTACGAGGGCATCATCTCGATGTCGCAACTGCAGATGTCGAAGTGGGACCTTTTCGAGCCCTACATGGAATTCATCCACCGGCTCATGAACTACGAGGCAGGGCCGAGCCACGAGGAGAAGGAGATCATCGCCGCGTTCTGTTCGCTCCTGAACGCCTGCGATTTCTGCTACGGCGCGCGCAAGAACGTCTGCATGGCGCTCGGCGTCGACGAGGAGCTGTTCCCGAAGCTCGTCGACGACATTGACACGGCCCCCGTCGACGAGAGGCTCAAGCCGGTCCTGAAATACGTCCGCAAGCTGACGCTCACGCCCGACCGCATGACCGACGAGGACGCGAAGGCCTGCTACCGGGCGGGCTGATCCGAAGAGGACCTGACGATCGCGATCACGGTCTGCACGAGCTGGAACTGGTTCAACCGGATGATCCTCGGCCACGGGATCGACAGGAAGTGGGACGAGGCGTTCTTCCGCGAGCGCGGCGCTCCTGAGAAAATGGCGGGCGGCTACAAGGCCTACTACGACGAGATGGTGGCGAAGGGTTTTGCCGACATCAGCGGGCCCAAGAACCGGCCTCCGCCGACGGTGTAAAACCGGTCCGGCTCGGCCGGCTCAGTGAAAGTCGCGTGACGGGAACAGCTTGCGGGCGGCGATCTGGCGCGCGTCGGGGATGGGGTTTTTCACCTCGTCGGCGCGGGCGAGATTGTTCTCGTAAGCGGCGTCGGCGTCCTTGCGGCGGATTTGGGTCTCGAAGTCGGGGCCGGCGAGCGCGCGCAGCCGGTGCGTCAGGTCCTCCATCGCATCGGCGATGACGTGGATGACGAGCCCCTCGCGCTGCAGCTTGCCGGTCACCCGGATCAGACGCGCGCCCATGACGACGCGGCGGAATTTCTCGAACGTCTTCGGCCAGACGACGAGGTTGGCGACGCCGGTCTCGTCCTCCAGCGTGATGAAGATCACGCCGCTCGCCGTGCCGGGCCGCTGGCGGACCAGCGCGAGCCCGGCGACGGTGACGCGCGCGCCGTCCTTCGTTTTCGCCAGCCGCTCGGCCGGTACGGTGCCGGTTGCGGCGAGCTCGTCCCGGAGCAGTGCCAGCGGATGCGTCTTGAGCGACAGGCGCAGCGCCGCGTAATCGTGCGTCACCTCCTCGCCGGCGGCCATCTCGGGCAGCGTCACCTCGGGATCGGGGCGGTTCTCGCCCGCCTCGAACAGCGGCAGCGGCGCCGGCGGCAGGGCGCGCACGGCCCACAGCGCGGCGCGCCGGCTGAGCTCCATCGAGCCGTACGCATC
>JAYPTI010000073.1:0-15672 GCA_038133505.1 Alphaproteobacteria bacterium | reverse complement strand
GACCCGGCTCGAAAAAGGTCGTATCGAGCTGCGCCATCAGACCGTTGTCGAGCCCGTCGAGCCATACCATCGGGGCGGCGCCGTCATGCCCGTGCCCGTGCCACGCCCATGAGGGCGTAATGATGAAATCTCCGGCTTCCATCGGGATCCGCTCGCCGTCGACCGTCGTGTAGGCTCCCTCGCCTTCGACGATCAGGCGCAGCGCGGACTGGGTATGCCGGTGCTCGGGCGCGGTTTCCCCCGGCAGAATCAGCTGGAGACAGGCGTAGAGGCTGCGCGTCGTCCCCTGAAACCCGTCGAGCGCCGGGTTCTGCAGAACGAGCACGCGCCGGCTCGCTTCCTCGGGCGTGACGATGCCGCCGGCCTCCATCAGGAGCGCCCGCATGTCTGCGTATTTCCAGAGCGCGGGGTCGTAGGGCGGGGCCGGCTCCCACGGCACGAACTTCGCCGTATCGACCCAGAGCGGCAGAACGTGCCGCGCGGCGAGCCGGTCGTAATAGTCACCGCGAGATTTAGCGGGATCGGGCCGGTCCTTCGCCATCTCTACCGGACCTCCACCTCCATGCGCCCGATGATATCGGCCTCGCAAACCAGCGTGTCGCCGGGCTCGAGCGGGCCGACGCCCTGCGGTGTGCCGGTCATGATCACGTCGCCCGGGTACAGCGTGTAGAACTTCGAGGCGTATTCGATCAGCTTGCGGCAATCGAAGATCAGGTGCTTCGTATTGGAGTCCTGCCGGGTCTCGCCGTTCACCTTGATGCGGAAGTTCAGATCGTCCGGATTCTCGATTTCGTCCGCCGTGGTCATCCAGGGGCCGAGCAGAGAATAGGAATCGAGCGCCTTGCGAAGGCTCCGATCCTCGACCCCGCGCACCGTCGTGTCGAGGCCGATCGAATATCCTGCCAAGTAGTCGAGAGCTTCGTCGTAGCCGACGTTCTTGGCCGGCTTGCCTATGATCATCGCGATCTCGACCTCGTGGTCGTTACGCCGGTCGGTGTGGCCGAGAACGATCCCCTCCCCGGCCCCGACGAGATGCGAGTTTTTCAGAAACAAGCCATATTCTTCGATGGTCTTGATCTCCCGGCCGAAATTAATCGCGTTGTCCGCCGCCGCTTCCGCGACATGGTCGCGATAGTTGGCGGGCGCGCCGATCACCTTCGTCGGGTTGGCGATCGGGCTTTTGAGCGTGACGTTGTTGACGCCCTGCACGTAGCCCATTTTCCGGTGGTTCTCGATCTCGTCCATGATCGGTGCGAGATGGGCGATCATCTGATCGCCCGGCGGGTGCGGCCAGCGGCGCTCCGGAATGCACTCGAGCGCGATGGTGACGTCGATCAGCTGGTCGCCCTTCACGAGCCCGAGGCAATCCGCGTTGTAGCGGCAGATTCTCATATGGCGCTCCTGAACTCCTTGCGCGCGCCGTCGGCCCAGACGAGCCCGTGACCCGGCGCATCCGGCGGCGCGATGTTGCCGTCGCCGTCCATGCCGACCGGGTCGTCGAACAGCGGTTCCAACAGCGGAAAATCCTCCATCCATCGGATCGCGGGCGCTGCCGCCGCGACATGGATGAACAGCGACGGCAGGAAATGCGGCGAGACGACGAGGTTGTAGTGTTCGGCGATCTGCGCAACGCGCAGGCATTCCGTCAGCCCGCCCATCATGGCGAGATCGGGCTGGACGACGGAAACGGCGCGCGCCTCCATCAGGGGACCGAGTTCCACTGCGCCCTGGTGATGCTCGCCGGTCGCGATGGGAACCCGGCTGTTCTGCGCCAGCGTCGCGAAACCGATGGTATCGTGCGCCGGCAGCGGTTCCTCGAGCCACAGCGCGTTGACGTCGCCGAGCACGTTCACCAGCCACTGCGCCCGGGCAAGATCGCACTTCTCGTTGGCGTCCGCCATGATGTCGACGCCGTCGGACAGCGCCTCGGCGACCGCCTGGATGCGCGCGATGTCGTGCGGCGCGCCGGCGACGCGAAGCTTCACCGCCGTGCAGCCCATGTCTGCATAATCGAGCGCACGCTTTACAGCGAGCTCGGGTTCCTGCGTCGGACCGAACCCGCCGGAGCCGTAGACCGGGAGCTTGCGCGCCGCGCCGCCCATCGCCTCGTAGAGGGGCACGCCCTGGCGTTTCGCGTGGAGATCCCACATGGCGACGTCGATGGCGGCGATGGCGAGGTAGCCGATGCCGCGCCCGAGCCGGTTGAGCGAGCCCGCGAGCCGGCGCCAAAGCGCCTGCGGCGGGACGATGTCGCGATCCGCGACGAACCGCTCGATCATGTCGCGCGCGGCCATCGTCACCGTCGCGCCGCCGCCGCCGAGAACGTAGGAGAAACCCGTTCCGGTGTTGCCTTGGTCGTCTTCCAGATCGACGACGATCACGTCGACGGCGGTGATACCGGAACCTCCCGTCGGACCTGACAGCGGATAGACCCAGAGCTCGGCCGTCGCCTTCTCGATCCTGCCGCTCATGCGCCGTCCTTGATGGTCAGCGTGACGGTGTCGCCGTCCTCGATGCCCAACGCGTCGCGCACGCCGACCTCGGCGATCACCTCGATCTGTGCTGGCGGGTAGTCGTCGACGAGCGGAAACACGATGGCGCCTTCGATGGCGCCAGCCTCACCGCCGTCGATGGTCACGCGCCAGCACTTGGCGTCGCAGTCGTGCGGCCCGTCGTTCGGGTTGTCCATGTGAATGCCGTCGGTCCGCTTGAGCCGGACCCAGACCGGCATCGACTCCGGGTCGTCGATGATGACATTGATCGTGCCCGGCCACGGATCGATGCCGACCTTGCCGGCGAACTGCTCCTTCGCCCAGTCGAGCTGGGTGAAGATCTTGCCCATGCCGATGCCGGTCGCGAGGCGGCCGATCAGCTTTTCGCCGGTCATGCTTTTTCCCTCAGGCGGCGCGGACGGCGACATCCATCTTGCCGATGCCCTCGCAATAGCAGTGCATCACGTCGCCCGGCACCACCGGCCCGACGCCTTCCGGCGTGCCGGTCATGATCACGTCGCCCGGATAGAGCGTGTAGAAGGACGAGCCGTATTCGATCAGCTTGCGGCAATCGAAGATCAGCTTGTCGGTATTGGAATTCTGGCGCTCCTCGGTGCCGACATGGATCGAAAAATCGAGCTTGTCCGGATCGACGATCTCGTCCGCCGTCACCAGCCACGGGCCGAGCACGGAATAGCTGTCGATCGCCTTCCGCAGGCTGCGCTCCTCGGTGCCGCGGACGGTCATGTCGAGGCCGATGGCGTAGCCCGCCACGTAGTCGAGCGCATCGTCGTAGGAGACGTTCTTCGCCGTCTTGCCGATGATCAGCGACATCTCGACCTCGTGGTCGTTGCGCCGGTCGGTGAAATGCAGGTCGACGCCCTCGCCCGGCCCCACGAGGACCGGGTTCTTCAGGAACAGGCCGTAATGGTCGATGGTCTGGATCTCGCGGCCGAACGAAACGCCGGTATCTTCCACCGCTTCCTGCTGGTGCGCGTAATAGTTCACCGGCGCCCCGATCACCTTGTTGGGGTTCGCGACGGGGCTTTTGAGAACGACGTCCTCCAGCTTGTAGCGCCGTCCCGATCCGGCCAGCGCCGCCGCCTTGTCGCAGACGGCATCGAGGTTCGCGATCAGCGCATCGCCGACGGGCGCCGGCCAGCGCGAGGGCGGAATGACCTCCAGCGCCCCGGTCACGTCGACGACTTCGGGTCCCTCTACCAGGCCCAGCTTATCGTCGTTGAAGCGGCAAATTCTCATGCGTCCCTCCCCGGTTGGCGCGGTGTTGTTGATGAATTCCTCTCAGGTAATGGCATCCGCCGCGCAGGGGGTCCAGCGCAAACTTTTCGGCACTTGAGCGGCGCGGAAAGCCGCGTAGAATGCGCGCCGCGCTGCTGCGTCACGCGGGTGTAGTTCAATGGTAGAACGGCAGCTTCCCAAGCTGCATACGAGGGTTCGATTCCCTTCACCCGCTCCAGCGCTTCCCCCTTCGATCGCCGTCAGACCGTCGCCACCGCGCAGTGGAACGGCTCGCCGACCATGAGCGTGCCGGCCGCCCGCGCTTCTGCGACCGCCGCTTCGCACAGCTTCCGTTCCGCGGCCGTCACGCCCGTGAACAGCCGCTCGAACACGTCGTCGAGACGCTCGCTCTCGCCGTAGATAGCAAATTGCGGCCCGGCGAAGACCGGCGTCAGTCCCGCTTCGACAATCAGTTCGTAGAGCCGGGCGTCCGCACAGCCGCCCGGGCCGACGCCAGAGCCGGTCGACGGCGCGAACGCCTCCAGCTTGCGCCGCAGGTCGCGGTCGATCGGCAGGCCGACCCACCAGTCCATGTCGAGCACGCGCGACAGGACTACGACACGCCCGCCCGGTCTGACGACGCGCGCCATCCCGGCGATCATCTTCTCCGCATCGCATTCCTCGACGACGGTTGCACAGAAGGCAACATCGAACCGGTCGTCTTCATACGGCAACGCCTCGGCATTCCCCTCCTCGAAGCGAACCGCCTCTTCCAGACCGTCGCGCGCAACAAGCGCGCGGGCTTCCGACAGCAGATAGGGATTCAGGTCTACGCCCGTTATGCGCGCCTCCCCGCCCGTTCGCCGCGCCAGGGCCCGCGAGAGCGCTCCCGACCCGCAACCGACCTCGAGCACGTCGTCGCCCGGGCCCACGCCCGCGCGGCCGACCATTTCCATCACCAGATCGCCGTAGCCCGCATCGGCTCGCCCTTCGAGCAGGGACACGATGCCGAGACGCGGACCGCCCAGCACGATGACCGCGTGATCCCTGGCGAGCCGCTCAACGAGCGGGTCCCATTGCGTCCGCGCCATCGACAGCGGCAGAACGACGACGGCCGGTCCCGTGCCTTGGATGCGGTAGAGGATGTCGTCGACGGCGCCGTCGCCCGACCTATCGCATCGCGAAGGCGCCTTGCCGTCCGCTTCGGTACGCGCCATCAGGCCGCGAACGGCCCGTTCCACGTCGTCGGTGCGGTCGGCGATGGTGTCCGCCCAGGCGGGGCTTTCGTATCTGTCGAGCGATACGAACGCCGCGTCGCCGAAGCGCTCGGCGAGGCCCCGGGCGCGGTCCGCCGGGGTGCCGATATCGCCGGCGATCACCTGCGTCGGAACGTTGAAGGCTTCCAGCCCGGCGGGCGTGCCCTTGTTCAGGTGCGGCGCGACCACGGTCAGCGTACAGAACAGATCGGGCCGCTCGAGCGCCAGGGCGCCCCAGTCGCCCGACATGCAGCCGAGAAAATGCGCTTGTTTCAGGCCGAGGGCGTCGAGCAAGGCGACGAGACGGTCCGCGACGGGGTTGTCGGAATCGCTCACCCGTCCGATCCCTGCCCCGAATCTAACCGTCGAGCGCCGCGAGCCACGCGGCCGGGACGGTGCCCGCTTCCACGCCCCGCCCGGCGTAGTATTTCCAGAGCTTGGCGATGTGGCGGCCGCGGTTGAAACGCGCGTCGAACTCCTGCAGTTCCTCGCGCGACAGGGGCCGGATGCGGCCGAGCGCGGCGGCACGGAACAGGGTCTCGGCATTTTCCTCGAAATGGACGCTGTCGATCAGCAGCGCGCGCACGTCCTCCGCCGTCACGACGACGCCGTGCGCGCGGATCAGCGCGGCATGGCAGTCGCCCAGCGTGTCGGCCAGCGCCTTGCCGAGGTCCGGCGTGTTCACGTGCGCCGAGTCCGGATGCACGGGGATGCCGTCCATCCAGCGCGCGGCGTGGTTCTTCACCGGGACCAGCGGCTGATCTTCCACGAGCGTGAACATGGTCGCGGTTTCGGGATGGAAGTGGCCGATCGAATTCACGTCCGGCCGCGCCTTGAAGATTTCCGAATGGATGTAGACCTCGGCCGGCGGGCGCTTGTCGTCCGGCCCGTCGAGCAGGTTGCCGTCGTAGTCGCAGACCAGCAGATCGTCAGGCTCGATCGCGGCGCGGGAATCGTCGAAGGACTGGATCAGGAAGCCGCTGCCGTCCGGCAGGCGCGCGCTGATGTGACCGGAATAGTCGATCAGCCCTTCCATGTTGAGGATCCGCGTACAGGCCGCGATCTCCGCCCGGAGGCGCGCGACGTTGGAATTGTGGCCTTTCATTCGGGTCTCCAGTCGGTTACGCGCCGAGATTACCGCGCCGGCGGCTTGCGCGCGACGATGTGGAAGATATGCCAGTGCTTGGGCGTGCCGCGCGGCGTCACGGAATCGTCCTCTTCCTCCTCGAAAAACTCCACGTCGAACCGCTCGAGCAGCAGTTCGACCTGCTTTTCGGTGTGGAACGTCATCGTCGGGTTGCCAGCCCAGCTGTCGCGGTCGCCGTAAAGCTGGCCGGAAAAGCGCCCGCCCGGTTTCAGCGCCTTGCCGATCTTGGACCAGACCCCGGGAAATTCGGGCGCCGGACACAGCGGCAGCGAGAACGCCGCATTAATCAGGTCGCAAGGCGGCAGTGTCATGTCCTCATAGCGCGCAAGCTGGGTCAAGAGCTGCGCGCCCTCGGGCAGATCCTGCCGCGCCCTCAGCCCCTCGAACGCATCCGGCGACGCGTCTACCGCCAGGCAGGGCCAGCCGCGGCGCAGGATCTCGATCGTGTCGCGGCCGGACCCGCAGCCGAGGTCGGCCGCAAAGGCGTCGTCCGGCCGCCCCTCCCGGTCGAACGCGTCGAGCGCGCGGATCAATGTCGGCCGCGGCGGCCGGGCGCCTGTTTTCTCGTAGTAGGACGCCCAGTCGCCGCTGAACGGCGGGTCCGGAAGGTTAGATGAAGTTCTGTCCGCCATCCACGATCAGGCCCTGACCCGTGATGTAGGCCGCCTCGTCCGAACACAGGAACAGCATCGCCTTGGCGAGGTCGTGGATCGTGCCCTGCCGCGGAAGCGCCTGCGTGGCGGTCATCTTCGCGAACATCTCTGTCGGCACCGACGGGCGCTCGACCTCCGTCTGCATCACGCCCGGCCAGAAGGTGTTGACCGTGATCCCGTACGGCCCGACCTCGCGCGCCATCGAGCGCGACATGCCGATCATCGCGGCCTTGGTCGTGATGTAGTGGAGATAGTTGGGCCGGCCCATCATCATGGTGCCGGACGAGACGTTGATGATGCGGCCCCACTTGGCCTCGATCATCGGCTTCACCGCTGCGCGCGAGCACAGGAACGCGCCGTTCACGTTGACGTCGACGGCCCGCTTCCACTCGTCTACCGGCAGTTCCCAGAAAGGCGCCATGGTGATGCGCGAAAAAATGGCGGCGTTGTTGATCAGCACGTCGAGACGGCCGTACTGCGCCAGGATCTTCTCGACCATGTCGATATTGGACTGCTCGTCGGCGACGTCGACCTCGATCGCCATGGCCTTGCCCTGCTTGTCTTCGATTTCCCGCTGCACCTTGCGGGCATTGTCGCCGTTGATGTCGGCAATGATCGGGATCGCGCCCTGGGCCGAGAAATAGTGCGCGTAGCCGCGCCCGATCGCCTGCCCCGCGCCCGTGATCAGGACCACGCGATCCCGCAGGCTGTCGTAGGTGGCGTTCTTGTCGACGTTCATCGTCGAATAATCGATATAGCCGATTTCATCTTCGGTCATGTGCGGGCTCCCTCCCGTTTTTGTCCCGATGCCTAGTTGTGCACGCCGGAGAGGCCGTTGCAAGCGCCCGCACGCAGGTCAGCCACGCGCTTCCTGCAGGCGAACGGCGTCGACGAGCGCGCGCATCTCCTCGTCCTCGACGCCTTCCCGGCGCATCGCGTCCCAGGTCTCGTAGAGATAGTCGGCGCAGGCGCCGAACTTTCCGCGGGCGGCGGCAATGTAGCGCGCCTGGTCGGCAAGCGGCAGCGACCCGGTATGCATGGGATGCGCCGGATCGATCGCGAACGTGAATGCCGCGACAGGCCCCTCCCCGGTTTCCGCCTCGATCCAGACGGGACGGTAGCAGTCGATCCACATCTCGCGCTCCCACAGTTCCATCAGAGCCGCTTCGCCGGTGCCCGGCGGGAGCCTGAACGCGATCCCGCGGCACTGCGCGCCGGACCGCGCCTCAAGGCCCAGGCCGAGCCCCGGTTTCTCCGGCGTGCCGCGCGCATGCACGGACCAGATCGAAAACGACCGGTGATATCCGTCGACGTCGGCGACGGCTCGGTCGGCAACCTCGAAGCACGGGTTCCACATCAGCGAGCCGTAGGCGAACAGGCGGAGCGCGTCGCGGTCGGGCGCGGCGGCGAGCGTTTCCTCTAGCGACCGTCGGCGCGCGGCAGCGCTCAAGGGCGGAATCGGCGCGGCGGGCGGTCCCGCCATCAGGTCCGTGCCCGCCGGTTGACGAGCGCGACGCCGGCGAAGACGCATGCCGTCCCGCCCCAGACCCACAGGCTCGGCGCCTCGCCGAAAAAGAGGATGCCGGTGACGACGCCGGTAAAGGTCACGATGTAGTTGAGCTGCGAGGAAAAGGTCGGGCCCGACAGTCGGATCATCTCGAACAGGGCGAAGAACGAAAACCCGGAGATCACGGCATGGACCAGAACCGCGACGTCAGGCTTGCCGAACGGCCACTGGGGAACGTGAAACGCGCCGGCGGCAAGGCACACCGGCAGCATGAACAGCGCGCCGAACCAGACCATCCCGGTCGTCAGCGTCAGCGAATTGCCGGTTTCGGGCCGCATGCGCTCGATCAGCACGTTCGCCAGCGCGTATGTCAGCGGCGCGAGGAGACCGAAAGCGATCCACGGGATCATCGACGGATCGGGCAGGCTTTCCTTGGGACCGACGAACATCAGGACGCCGACGAAGCCGAGGCTGAGCCCCGCCGTGCGCACCGCCGCGAACGTTTCCATCCGGAGCGCCAGGCTGACGGCGTAGGTGCAGATCGGGGTCAGCCCCAGCACGACCGCCAGCGCGCCGACCGGCACGTACTTGACCGTCGTGTACCAGACGACGTTCGCGCACACGATGCGCAGGCCGCCGATGATCGCGTAGTAGCGGATATGCTGCGCCGTGATGCCCGGGCGCTGCCGGCGAAGAAGGCAGATGGACGACAGGATCAGCGCCGAACCCAGCGCCACCCAGAACACGTAGCCCAGCGGCGGAACGCCGCCCGTCGTCGCCACCTTGGCGATCGGCGTCGCGATCCCCCATCCGAGCCCGCAGAACCCGAGCAGCGCGAGCGCTATCCACTGATTGCGCGTCATCTCGCGAGCCGGGTCGATACCGATATCAGCCGATGATGCCCTTTTCGCGCAGGTCGGCGAGGTCGCCGTCGCCGAGGCCGAGCTGCTCGCGCAGCACCTCTTCGGTCTGCTGTCCGATCATCGGGGGCGCATAGCGGTACTGGACCGGCGTCCCGGTGAACTTCATCGGGCTCGCGATCAGCGCTGCCCCCTCGGGCCCGGCCAGCGGATGGGGGACGTTGACGACCATCTCGCGCGCCTTGACGTGCGGGTCGTCGAATACCTGCTGGAGATTGTTGATCGGCCCGCAGCCGATCTTTTCGGCCTCGAGCGAGCCGAGCCAGTCGGCTGACGTGCGGGCCTCGAACACTTTGCCAAGGATGGGAACGATGATCTCTCGGTTCCGCACGCGGGACGCGTTCGTCGAGAACTGGGGATCCTCCGCCAACTCCTGGCACCCCGCCATCGCGCAGAAGCGCTGGAACTGGGTGTCGTTGCCGATGGCAACGATGATGTAGCCGTCGGCGGTCTTGAACGGCTGATAGGGCACGATATTCGGATGCGCATTGCCGAGGCGCCCCAGCATGCCGCCGTGGATATAGTTCATGCCGGCGTTGGCCAGCATCGCGACCGTGGTGTCCATCATGCCGATGTCGATATATTGCCCCTCGCCCGTCACCGCAGCGTGACGCAGCGCGGCGTTGACGGAGACGGCGGCATACATGCCGGCCATGATGTCGGCGATCGGCACGCCCACCTTCTGCGGCTCGCCTTCGGGCTCACCCGTGATCGACATCATGCCGGCCATGCCCTGCATCAGGAAGTCGTAGCCGGGCCTTTCGGCGTAGGGACCGGTCTGGCCGAAGCCGGTCACCGAGCAGTAGACGAGCTTCGGATTGGCGCCCTTCAGGTCGTCGTAGCCGAGCTTGTAGCGCGCGAGGTTGCCGGTCTTGAAATTCTCGACCAGCGCATCGGCCTTCTGCGCCATCTGGCGCACGATGTCCTGGCCCTCGGGCTTCGAGATGTCGAGCGCGACCGACCGCTTGTTGCGGTTGGCGCCCATGAAGTACGAACTTTCGGACGTGTCGTTGCCGTCGCCGTCCTTCACGAACGGCGGCGCGAACTTGCGGGTGTCGTCGCCGGCGCCGGGCCGCTCGATCTTGATGATGTCGGCGCCTAGGTCGCCGAGGATCTGCGTGCAGGTCGGGCCCGCGAGCACGCGGGTCAGATCGACGACGGTGACGCCCGAAAGCGGGCCTGAGGTTTCAGACATTACGCGTTCTCTCTTTTCTGGTCCGCCGGATGTTTAAGCCATCGGGGCGAGCGTTGGAAGCCACAGTGCCCCACCGCAAAACGAAAACGGCGCCGCCCATCGGGCGGCGCCGTCTTTTCACGCGCTGAGCGCCGGGATCAGCTGCCGCCGCCCGGGGTGTACATCTTCGACTTCAGCTTGTCGTAGTCGACGACGAACTTGGCGCGCTGCGCGTCGTTCTCCGCCCACTTGGCCTCGTAAATGGTCTTGAGATAGGCACGGGCATATTCGCCTTCGAGCTTGATCGTCTTGATGCCCGCCGCCTTGAGCTTCGCGTCATCGGCATGGCCCTTCTCGACGATCAGACCGTCAGCCGCGGCTTCGTACGCAGCGGCAGCTTTGGTCAGCTGGTCGCGGCCGGCCGGCGTGAGGCTGTCCCACTTCTTCTTGTTGACGAGAAGCGTCATCGTCGCGCCGAAGAACTCGGGCTCGATACGGTATTTCAGGAACTTTTCCCAACCGTAGGAAGCCATCGAGCCCCACGGCCACGCAACGCCGTCGACCACGCCGCGCTCGAGTGCGGAGTACACGTCGCCGGGCGAGATGACGACCGGCGTCGCGCCCATCGCCTTCATGAAGGCCTTGTACAGGCCCGTCGACCGCATCTTGACGCCGTTCAGGTCGATACCGGTGGTCTTGCTGAGCTTGGGCTCGAACTTCGTGTAGACGAAGAACCGCTGGCCCTTGTCGTGGGTCCAGGCGAGGAAGTGCGCGTTGAGGCCCTTTGCCCACGCTTCCTGGAGCATCGCCCAACCGCCGTTCTTGCGAACGTCCGGAATCGAGACGTTGTGAGCGCCCAACAGACGCGCTTCGGCGAGCTGGCCGCCGTAATACGCACCCGGGCAGAACAGGACGTCGACGAGTCCGCGCTGGAGCGCACCGGCCGCCTTCTGGCGCGGCGTGACTTCCGGGCCGCCGAGATAGCGGATGCTGACTTCGCCGCCGGCCTTGTTCAACGGCTCGATGAACGCGGTATGAAGCGACTGCACGTAATCGTGATTGCGCTGGAAGCAAGCAAGCGTCTTGAGCGCGGTAGCCGAGAACGCGGGCGCGCTGAACGCGCCGAGCGCCGCAACGGCCGTCGCCGCAACGGCGAGATTTTTCACACTGATAGTCATAGGATCGTTTCCTCCACTGGTTGTTTGATTGCGCGCATAATGCCACGGCGCGATCAGGTCCTAAAGTCCTTTTAGATCCGTCGCCCCAACCGCAAATCCGCAGGAATTTGATTTAACGCCATTTTTCCCGCTTGATTTCCTTTTCCCAAGCCTTCAGCTTGATCGGCAACCGGATTACGCGCGGAAAAAACGCGCGGTCAAAATAACAACGATTTCCGCAGGGGGAGTCACTTGAAGGGTCTCATTGCCGCTTATAATGGCCTGATCCAGTATATGCGGATTGCCGCAGGCATCCTCGTTTTCCTGGTCTTCATCCTTATCGTCGTAGACGTCCTGGTTCGCCTCGTCGGCCTGAAGCCGTGGTCAGCGTCGGTAATGGTCGTCGAATACGCGTTGCTGTGGTTCGCGATGCTCGCGTCGCCCTACCTCGTTCGCGCCAAGGGGCACGTATTCATCGATGCGCTCACCACGCTGATGGCGCCGGGGCCCAGGCTCGTCGTGGAGAAGGTCGCCTACACGATCTGCATCGTCTCCTCGCTTATTTTCTGCTGGTATTCCTATTCCGTCCTGCATACCGCGATCGTCGAGGGCACGCTCGACGTCCGGGCAGTGGACATTCCTCTCTGGGTGCTGATCCTGCCGCTGCCGATCTCGTTCTTCCTCGTAGCGGTGGAGTTCGGACGCTATCTGATCGGGGTCGACACGATGTACACCGATCGCACCGAAACGCGGGAGAACGTCTGACCATGGAATGGTATTGGGCGTTCGCCTTCCTGCTGGGCATGATCATCTTCATGATGGCGATCGGCGTTCCCGTCGCCATCGCGTTTCTCACCACCAACATCATCGGCTGGCTCTACTTCACCGGATGGGATCCGGACAGCATCCTGCAGGTCGTCGACAACTCGACGATCCTGATAACGCGGTTCACGTTGGGACCGGTCCCCATGTTCATCCTGATGGGATCGATCTTCTTCCACACGGGGCTCGCGATCCGCGTCTTCGACGGCCTCGATGCCCTGTTCGGCCGCCTTCCCGGCCGGCTCTGCTTCCTCACCGTCGCGGGCGGCGCGATCTTTTCGACGCTGACCGGTTCGTCGATGGCAAACACCGCAATGCTCGGCTCGCTGATGGTCCCGGAGATGCAGCGCCGCGGCTACAACAAGCGCATGTCGATGGGGCCGATCCTCGGCACCGGCGGCCTCGCGATGATCATTCCGCCGTCGGCGCTCGGCGTGCTGCTCGCCAGCATCGCCAGCATCGATGTGGGCCGCCTGCTGATCGCCGGCCTTCTTCCCGGCTTCACCCTCGCCGGGCTCTACGCGGGCATGATCGCGCTTCAGCTCTGGTGGAACCCCAAGGGCGCGCCCGCCTACGACGTGGAGCCGATCCCGTGGTCGGGAAAGCTCAAGCTCGTCTGCACTAACATCCTGCCGATGAGCTTCGTCGTCTTCATGGTGGTGGGCTTCATCATCTTCGGCTGGGCGACGCCGACCGAAGCCGCGGCCATCGGCGTATTCGCCGTCATGATCCTCGCGACGGCGTTTGGCGTCCTGACCACCAAGGCGGTCGTCACCTCCGTCGACGGCACCATCCGGGTCGCGGCGATGGTCTTCTTCATCCTGATGAACTCGACCGTGTTCAGCCAGCTTCTCGCCTATTCGGGCGCGAGTGCCGGGATGATCGAATGGGCGACGGGCTTCGACGTGCACCGCCTCATGGTGCTGCTCGTCATGTTCTTCGTGCTGCTGCTGCTCGGCATGTTCATGGACGCGACGTCGATGATGCTGATAACGGTGCCGATCTTCTTCCCGCTCGCCGGCCATCTCGGCTTCGACCTCGTCTGGTTCGGCCTGTTCGTGCTGATGACGATCGAAATGGCGGGGACGACGCCGCCGTTCGGACTATTGCTGTACGTGATGATCGGCGTCGCGCCGAAGGGTACAACCCTTTTCCAGGTGGCGAGCGCGGCGTTCCCGTTCCTGGTCTGCGACACCATCCTCATCCTGATCCTCGTGTGGCAGCCGGGCCTCGCGCTCTGGCTCCCGAGCCTGATGTAGAGGATCGACCACCAGTCGAGACGGCAAACCGCCCGGCCTGTGACGGGCGGTTTCTTTTTTGAACTGCGATTCCGCTTCCGTCCGGCGGCAGAGGTGTATACTGGCGGACCTCCATGTCGCTCGGTCATGACATTCTGACAAGCACGCCTGGGCTCTCCGAGTGGTCCTTTGTCGTCCTGTGTCTGGTCAGCTTTCTCGGCTCGGCCGTGTCCGCCGCTTTCGGCCTCGGCGGCGGCGCGCTGACGATCGCCGCCCTCGCTGCCACCATGCCCGCAATCGCCATCGTGCCGACGCATGCGATCGTGCAGATCGGCTCGAACTTCTTCCGAGCGGTCATGCTATGGCGGCATATCGTCTACACGTGGATGCTGCCTTTCGTCATCGGCACCGTCATCGGCGCCGCGATCGGCGGCCAGATCGTCGTCGCGCTACCGCGCCACATCCTGCAGGCGATCATCGGCATGTTCGTGCTGTACGCCGTTTGGGGGCCTTCGGTGAAGGCTACGCGCCCGTCCCACGCGACGTTCGGGATCGTCGGCGGGCTCGCCTCCTTCGCGACCATGTTCGCCGGCGCGACGGGCCCGCTGATCGCACCGTTCATCAAGGCGTCCGCGGGCGAAAGGCACAACATCGTCGCCACACACGCCGCCTTCATGTCCTGGCAGCACGGCGTGAAGATCATCATGTTCGGCCTGCTCGGTTTCGCGTTCGCGCCCTACGTTACGATCCTCGTCGCCATGGTCGTCGCGGGCATCATCGGCACCTGGTCGGGCCGCTTCCTGCTCAACTGGATGCCGGAAAAGATCTTCCGCTGGGGCTTTAACATCGTGCTGACGGCCGCGGCGCTGCGCCTGCTCTACGGCGCGGCCCTGGAGGCCATGAAGTGATCGACGGCGTCATTGGGTTCCTGTCCATCACGCCCGAGATCGACGGCTGGATGTTTCTGATGTTCACCGCCCTGTCCGCCTTCACGTCGGCGCTCGGGACCGTCGCCGGGCTGGGCGGCGGCGTTCTGCTGATCGGCGTCATGGCGACCGTGTTCCCGCCCGTCGCACTGATCCCGGTTCACGGCGTCGTCCAGGCAGGCTCCAACGTCACGCGCAGCATCATCGCGCGGAAACTGATCCAGAAGACCGCGATCCTTCCCTTCGCGCTGGGCGCGCTCGTCGGCGCGGCGATCGGCGGGCGGATCGTCGTGGGACTGCCGGTCGCGGCCATGCAGGCGATACTGGGCGCGTTCCTGCTCTATATCTGCTGGTCGCCCCAGATCACCGTCGGCAAACCGACCAACAAGAGGTTTTTCGTCCTCGGCGTCGTCGGCGCCTTCATCTCGATGTTCATCGGCGCGACCGGTTCGCTGCTCGCGCCCTGGGTGCGCGGCGTCAGCGAGGACCGGCGCGAATTCGTCGCCACGCTCGCCTGCATCATGATGTTCGTCCACGGGCTGAAGGCCGTCGTGTTCGGGTTCCTCGGCTTTGCGTTCATGACCTACCTGCCGCTGATGGCGGCGATGGTCGTGGCGGGTTTCATCGGCAACTGGCTCGGCTTCAAGCTTCTCACCGTCATGCGCGAAGACGTCTTCAAGCGGCTTTTCCAGATCGCGCTCACCGTGCTGTCGGTCCGACTGTTGTGGAGCGCCGCCGAAAAATCGGGCTTCTTCTGATGGAGGGTTTCCTCGGCGTGCCCGATACCGGCCCGCTGCTGTTCTGGGGCCTCACCTTCGCCGCCTTCATCACGACCTTTCTTGGAACCGTCACCGGCACAGCCGGCGGGCTGATGCTGCTCGCGACGATGGCGTTCTTCTACCCGCCGCTGATCCTGATACCTGTCCACACGGTCGTTCAGCTCGGGGCGGGGACGAGCCGCGCCGTGCTGATGTGGCGCTATGTCAGGAAGAGCCTGATCCTGCCGTTTTGCATCGGCTCCATTGTCGGCGCCGTCGCCGGCGCGCAGATTTTCGTGACCTTGTCATCGAGCATCCTCCAGATGCTGCTCGGCGGCTTCATCCTGTTCGTCCTCTACACGCCCCGTTTCGCCGCGGGCGGG
>JAYPTI010000072.1:1375-15843 GCA_038133505.1 Alphaproteobacteria bacterium | reverse complement strand
CGGTGGCGGCGGTCGAGGCGGCCGGGCGGACGGCGCGCGGCTACGCGTGCGACGTCGCCTCGCCCGACTCGGTCGCCGCGCTCGGTGCGGCCGTGCTCGCCGATTTCGGCCGCTGCGACATCCTCGTCAATAATGCCGGCATCTATCCCAACGTGCCGTTCGACGACATTTCCTTCGAGGACTGGCGGCGCGTCATGTCGATCAATCTCGACGCGCTGTTCCTCACCGCGAAGGCGTTCGTGCCCGACATGAAGTCGCGCGGCTGGGGGAGGATCGTCAACATGTCGTCGTCCACCTTCGCGACGCCCGTCGCGGGCTATGCGCACTACATTCCGAGCAAGGGCGGCGTGGTCGGGTTCACGCGGGCGCTGGCGACCGATCTCGCGCCGCACGGGATCACGGTAAACGCGATCGCGCCGAGCCTCGTGCGGACGACCGGGACGACGGAGACCGAGCCGCGGAGCGAGGAGAGATTCCGGCTCGTCGCCGATCATCAGTCGATCAAGGAGGTCATGCAGCCGGACGATCTCGTCGGGACGCTAGCCTATCTGACGAGCGACGATGCGCGGATGGTGACCGCGCAGACGATTTATGTCGACGGAGGCTGGGTCCGGGCGTGAGCCCGTTCGCGTCTATTCAAGCGGCAGGCCCGCGACCGACAGGGTCTCGCGCCGTTCGGGCGGACCGAGCCCGTCGACGAGCGGAAGATCCTCGGCTTCGATTTCGCTGACGAGCTGTGCAGGCGGCGCTTCGGCGACTGCCGTTTGGGGCGGCGTCTCCAGACGGAGAAGGCCGGCGGCGCCGATGGCGAGCACGAGCACGGCCGCGGTGGCATAGCGCCGGATCTCGGGCGACCGACGCGACTCGGGCGCCATCGTCTCGACGCGGCGCCGGAGCGTCTCCGAGGGCGCCGGCGGTTCGAGCCTGTCGAGGGCAACGTCGAGGTCGGTATCGGAAATACTGAAACTGTCGGTCTTCATGACCTTGCTCCCAATAGGCCTTCTCTGTTCGGTTCGAGGGCTGCCCGCATCGCGCGCCGGGCGCGGGCAAGGAGGGATTCGGCAGCATGCTCGCTGATATCCAGCATGTCCGCCGCGTCGCGCACCGTATGGCCGAGATAGTAGACCAGAATCAGAATAACCTGCTGGCGGTGCGGCAAATCCGTCAAAGCCTTGTGGACTACACGGCGGGCATCCAGTTTTCCGTCGAGATGCGGCTGGATGTCGACGACCGCCGTTTCCTCGGCGTCTTCGATGGGATATTCGGGCCGGCGGGCGCGCTGGCGGTCGATGCAGAGATTGCCTGCGACGCGGTAGAGCCACGTGCGGACCTTGGGGCCGCCGGGCTCCCAATCTGGCGCCTTTCGCGAAAACCGGAGCATCGTCTCCTGGGCGACGTCTTCCGCTTCCAGGCGGTCGCCCAGACGGTACCACGAGAACGATACGACCGCGCTCAGGTGGCGGTCGGCCAGCGCGCGCGATGCGGCGCCGTCGCCGCGCGCTGCGCGCGCGACGAGATCGTCGTCGCCGGTGTCGCCGGATATTTCCGCCACGCCGAGCCGCTCCTGACCCGCGTCAGCGCCGGTTGCCGCGGCGGTCCTGAAGCTGCGGGACCTCGTCGGCGACGATTCCGCCGTCGCCGTTCTTGTCGTAGCGCTTGAACCAGCGTGTCGACGGATTGGCGATTTCCTCGGCCGACAGGGTCTGGTCGCCGTTGGCGTCGAGCAGGTCGAACAGGGTGGTCGTATGCAGGCGCTGGAACCAGCGGCCGCGGCGGCGGAATTCCTCTACCGACAGCTTGCCGTCGCCGTCTAGATCCGCGGCGCCGATCAGGCGCTTCTGCTCCGCCATGATCTCGTCCTGCATCACCTTGCCGTCGTTATTGACGTCGAGAACCTGCAGGATCCGGGGAACCTGCGGCGTATCCGACGACGAGGCCGATTGCGCCGCCGCGGTGCCGATCGAGAAGCCGAGCGCCGCGACCGCTGCCATTCCGGTGCCCAGCAATGTGCCGTACTTCATCTCTCCGTCCCTTCGGTAAACTGCGGAAGCCCATATGCCCCGCACAGTGCCATAGTCACGGGCCGGCCGCTCGAACTCCGTCGCGACTCCCGAAATTTAGGCGATCCGGCCGCTTCCGCCACAGGTTTCCGGCAACCCCTATGGTTAGCGGTGCGTTAACCGGTCGCCGCTATCCTGCCGCCATGACCGATACCCAGACGAAAACATCACCCTCGGCGAAGCGATGGCGCAGGCGCTCGAGCATGCGCAGTCCGGCAATTTGCGCGCCGCCCGCGACCTGTATGGAGACATCCTCAGGTCCGATCCCGAAAATCCCGACGCGCTGTGCAATATGGGCGTGGTCGCCATGCAAATGGGCGATTGGGAGGATGGCAGCCTCTATCTGGAAAAAGCCCTGAAGGTGCGCCCGGGCGATGGCCAGGTCATGTCCAACCTGCACGTCGCATACACCCACCTGTCGTGCCAGGCGCAAGCGCGCGACGATAAGCTCGATATGATCGGCTGGTATCGCAAGCTGATGTCGCTGGGCGTTCATCTCGAACCCACGCAGGTAAACCTGCTGGGGGCGCTTTCCTATGCGGACCAGCCCGGGTTGCTCTCCGATTTCAATACCGCGGTGACGCCCGAGGCGCTCGGCAAGACGATCCTCGTCGCTTGCATGCCGAAGAGCGGGTCGAGCTGGCTAGTCTCCGCGATTCACAACCTGACCGGCTTCCCCGACGCGCGGCTTTCCCTCGCATTCATCGAGAACGAACAGGAGCTCTATCCGCCGGCCGCGGCGTACTGGGCGACGGCGAGCAAGGTCGTTCATCAGCACTGCCGCGCATCCTCGCCGAATCTGAAGCTTATCCAGGCCTACGGCATGCACCCGATCGTTCTCGTCCGGAATCTCGCGGACACGCTGGTCAGCATGCGCGACTTCTGGGCGCAAGGGGCGGTACGGAATTCCTTCCACTACGGCGACTGGGACAATCTGGACGAGACGACGAAGCACGACACGCTGATCCAGCATCTCGGGCCGTGGTACATCCAGTTCTTCGTTTCCTGGGTTCTCGCCGCGCAGAAGGGTGAAGCATCGCCCCTGTGGGTCCGTTACGAGGACATGATCCCGAACAAGGAGGACACGCTGAAATCGGTCGCGGATTTCTGCGGCCTGGGCGCCTCCGACGCGGACGTCGCGGCGGCCATCGCGGCGACGGACGGCGACAAGGTGAAGACGCGCTTCAACAAGGGCGTCGCCGGTCGCGGCGCGGAAACCTTCAGCGTCGAGCAGCACGAGATGCTGCGCTCCCTCACAAGGCCTTTCCCCTCCGTCGATTTCTCGCCCATCGGCTTGTAAAGCCTCGCCCGATCGCGTTTTCTGCTGTCATGGCAACGTGACGGGATATCGGGATCGATGGCGTACGAGAGTCTGCGTCCCTGGCTGCAGGTGCTGGAGCAGCAGGGCATGTTCAAATGGGTCGACAAGGAAGTCGACAAGGACTGGGAGGTCGGTGCCGTCCTCCGCATGATCTTCCGGGCGACGGAAGAGGACAACCGCTACGGCATCGGGTTCCGCAACATCAAGGGCTACGAGGGCGGCCGCATCGTCGGCGGCGTCGTCGCCGCGTCGCGCAGGATGATCGCGACGGCGCTCGGCTGCGACAACTCGCTGGAAGCCATCCACGAGCGGGTGACCGCGGGCATGAACGCGCCCATCGAGCCGGTGATCGTCGACACCGGGCCCTGCAAGGAAGTCATCCTCAAGGGCGACGACGTCGACCTCACGAAGCTGCCCGTGCCGATCTGGACGCCCGAGAAGGACGCCGGGCCGTACCTGACTCCTCTCTGGGTCACCAAGGATCCCGACACCGGCCGCTGCAACATCGGCATCCGCCGCTGCCAGGTGAAGGGCAAGAACACGACCGGCATCCTGTTCGGCGCGCCCGATCGCGGCGGCGCCATCCACCACGAGAAATGGAAGCAGCGCGGCGAGCACATGCCGGCCGCGATCTTCATCGGCGGCGATCCGGTGCAGTATCTCGTCGCGCCGGCGCGCTACGGCGCTGACGAGCTTGCGGTCGCGGGCGGCATCCGGGGCGAGGCGATCGAGCTCGTCAAATGCGAGACGGTCGATCTCGAGGTTCCGGCGCATGCCGAGATCGTCATCGAGGGCGAGGTGCTGATGGACCACACCGAACCCGAGGGGCCGTTCGGCGAGTTCACCGGCTACATGGCGGGCGGCCGCGAGGGCCCGGTGTTCCGGGTCAAATGCATCACGCACCGCAAGGATCCCATCGTGATGGGCGTGATCAGCCAGTTCCCGCCGTCGGAATCCTCGATGATCAAGCGCGCCCTGCTGGAAGCCGGTCTCAAGAAGCACCTGAGCGAGGACCTCAACCTGCCGGGCATCCACGACGTGCATGTGCTGGAGGCCGGCGGCGGCACGGCGACGCTGTGGATCAGCATGAAGAAGATGTATTCGGGCCACGTCGACCAGACGGCGTTCGGCACGATGGGTCATTTCGGCATGAGCTATTTCAAGTGGATCGTCATCTGCGACGACGACATCGACATCAACGATCCGTTCATGCGCGACTGGGTGATGGCGTGGCGCGTGCGCCCCGACAAGGACATCAAGCTGATTCCCGACACGGCCTCGGTCGAGCTCGATCCGTCGTCCTTCGAGCCGGGCAAGACGCAGGCGGATATCAGCGGCGCGAAGATGGTGATCGACGCCACCCGCAAGTGGGACTATCCGGCGATCTCGCTGCCGCCGCTCGAAAAGATGCACGAAGTGGCCGACAACTGGGATGCCTACGGCCTGCCGCCACTCGACGAGCTGAAGCTGCCGCGGGGCGAATAGGGCGCCGTGATCAAGCGCACCGAAATCAAGTTCGTCGTCTTTCTGTGCCTGCTGCCGATCGTCCTGATCGTGGCGGCGGAGGCGGCGGGGCAGGCGTGGATGTGGTTCCGCCACGGCGTGCCGGGCAAGACCTACGGCATCTACCAGGGCGACCCGGAACTCGGCGGCATCCTCGCGCCCGACACCTACAACACCGCCCGCGAATTCAACAATCTCGCCTTCCAGCGCGCCGAGGAAACGAAAATCGACCGGCCCGCCGGGCAACTGCGCATCGTCGCCTATGGCGGCTCGACCACGTTCAGCTACAACGTGACCATGGCGCAGTCATGGCCGGCGTTATTGGAAAACCGCTAGCGGGACAGCGGTTTCAAGGGCGCGGAAGTGTTGAACGCCGGCGATGTGGTGTGGTCGCTGGGGCATGCCATCGTGCGGGCGCGGCGCGAGGTCGAGCGGCTGAAGCCCGACTACGTGATCCTCTATTCCGGAATCAACGAGTGGTCGAACCATAACCGGCTGAAGACGCTGAGCGGCGTCGATCTGGCCGCCGAGCTGGCGGCCGGGCGCCATGGTGCGATCGACAACCACCTGATGAAGGCGAACGTGCTGTTCCGCAGCAGCCTGCTCTACAAGTTCGTCCATTTCCGCATCCTCGTCCCGCTGTCCAAGCCCGACGACGGTCACGTCGATATTCATTCCGCGCCGTTCGATCCCGCCATCCAGCGGAACTACGACCTCGTGCTCGGCGATTTCATCCGGCTGATCCGAAAGGCGGGCGCGACGCCGGTGTTCGTCGTCCAGGCGATCGGGCGCGATTTCGGCTCAACGGCGGCGGCGGACGCGTTCAGGCGGAATTCGGCGGCGATGCGCGTCTCGCTCGCGGGCGCGGACGTCGCGCGGGCCGCGGGCGCGCTCGTTCTCGATGCCCAGGACGCCGTGCGGGCAGCCGGCGCACCGGCGGCCCGGCTGTTCGGGCCCGGCTCCGAGGTTCATTTCTCGGTCGAGGGAAGCAAGACCCTCGCAGATTTCATGTTCGAAAAGGGGCCGTGGAAAAAGTAAGCCGGCGGCGTCAGCCGACCGCGCCGAGAAACGCCTGAACGGTCTTCAGAAACGCCTTCGGCTGGTCCGCGTGGACCCAGTGCGCGGCGTCTTTGATCGTGACGGTTCGCGCCTTCGGAAACAGTTCCGCGATCTTCGCCTTGTGGCTGTCGCGGATATAGGCGGAGTGTTCGCCCGCGAAGAAGGCGGCGGGGCCGCCGTAGGTCGCGCCCGCAGGCGGGCTGAATCCCGCGATCCCGCTCATCCCCGCCGCGATAGCGGTCAGGTTGATGCGCCACTGGAAGCCGCCGTTGGCGCGTTCCAGGTTGCTCATCAGGAAGGCGGTGATGCCGGGGTCCTCGACCTCGCCGCGCAGTTCCTCCTCCAGCTCGCCGCGCCGCATGCTGCCCGACAGGTCGAGCATCTGCATGGCGGCGATGTAATCCATCATGTCGTGGCCGTAGGTGACGGGTGCTATGTCGACGACGATCAGGCCGGCCGGCACGTCCGGGCGTTCAAGGGCAAGCTGCATCGCCACCTTGCCGCCCATCGAATGCCCCATGACGATGGGGGCCTCGATCCCCTGGCTCTCGATGAATCCGGCGACGTCGTCGGCCATGTCGGTATAGGTCATGGTCGCGGCCCGCGGCGAGGCGCCGTGATTGCGGAGGTCGAGCGCATACACGCGGTGGGTCTCGGCCAGCGTCTTCGCGATACTCGCCCAGTTGCGGCCCGAGCCGAAGAGCCCGTGCAGGATGACCAGCGGCCGCCCGCCGTCGCCGAAATCGGTATGCGCCAGTTCGATCATGGTCCGGACCTGCCACGGGGTGCGCGACTCGTCATATGCCGCGCTGTCCCGGTCAGGCGGTTTTCTCCGCGACCAGCATCACGTTGGTCAGCCGGCCTTCCTTCATGCTCTTCGACGAATTCGCCCTGCGGTCGGGATAGTCGCCGCCACGGGTGATCTCGATGGTGAGCGGCGTCTCGACCTCGGTTGCCGCGCGCGCCGGCGTTCCGCCGCCTGCCTGACGTCGGGCTGCCTCGTCGACCCATTCGAGGATGCGAAATCCGGCCTCTTCCAGCATCGAGCGCATCTCGTCCGGCGGGACGAGGAAGCTGTAGGACGCGTCGCGCGCCCACGGGAGCGGGTAGTAGGGATCGCCGTTGGGTCCCCGGCCGAGCTCGCTGACCGCGAACTTGCCGCCCGGCTTCAGGACCCGGTTCACGCCCGCGTAGAACGCCTCGCGGTTCTCGATGTTCATCGTGACGTTCAGGCACCACGCCATGTCGAAGGCTTCGTCCTCGTACGGCAGTGCCATCGCATCGCCGCAGTCGAACGAAACGCGCTGCGACAGGCCGACCTTTTCGGTCAGCATCCTTGCCACGTCCACGTAATCCTGCGTCAAGTCGATGCCGGTGACGCGGCAGCCGAACGCCGTGGCGAAATAGCGCGCCGGTCCGCCGATGCCGCAGCCGATGTCCAGCAGGTGCATCTCCGGCGCAATGTCGACGAGATCGGCGTGAAGCTGCGTCTGCAGCAGTCCGCCGCCGTGGATCTGGTCGGCCGGGCCGAGAACTTCCGGCGTCCAGCGCTCCGGCGGAATGCCGGCCCCTTCGAGCGCCGCGATGATCCGGGCGCCGAGGTTCGCCATCGAATTATCCGCGTCGACGGCCCGGCGGATCTCCCGCGCGACGGTCATGGGCCGTCCATCTCCGCCGCTTCCATCTCCGCCAGCGCCCAGACGCGCCCGACGGGCCCGCGCGTGCGCAAGAGTTCTTCGGCGATTTCTTCCATTTCCTCTTCGCCGAGTACTTCGTACTTGCCCATCGAGGCCGCGATGGCCGTGCGCTTGGCATTGTCTTCCATGAAATAGACGCCGGCCGTCATCTCCTCGATGTCGGGGCCGGTGACGACGATGCCGTGCGCGCGCAACAGCATCGCGCGACGGTCGCCGAGCGTCTTCGCCATCTCGCGCCCGCGCTCCTCGGTCATGATCAGCCGCGAGTCCGGATGGACCGGAATGCCGCCCTTGAAGATCGATGCCATGAAGTAGGTCGGCTCGAGGTCGTGCTCCGACATCGAGAAGCTCGTGGCGTTATGGGTGTGGAAATGCGCCACCGCGTTGACGTCGGGCCGCACCTTGAAGACCTCGAGGTGGATCGGCAGCTCGCCCGGCAGCTTGACGTTCGTGCCGATCTGGTTGCCGTCGAGGTCGCAGAGCAGGAAATCCTCGGGGCGGGAGACCTTGCCGAGCTCGTGCGGCGTCATCAGGACGATATTGGGGTCCTGGGTGCGCGCGCTGATATGGCCGAAGCCGTCCACGAATCCGCGGCCGTAGAAGAAACGCCACGCGATGCTGAGTTTTTCGCGCAGTACCTGTTCGCTGTCCGTCATGAATCCCCCGACGCGCCTTCCGGCATTGGTGTTGTTCCCGAACGATTGTATTAGTTAGGCGAACGGCGGCAAAGACCGCCGCGTCCAAGTCCGAGAGGGAGTCGCATGAAGTTCGGCCTGTTCTATCTGCCTACCTATCTGCCCGGTCAGCGGGACGTTCACACCCACATGCACAACATCGTGGAGCAGGTGGAGTACGCGGACGAGATCGGCATCGACTATGCCTGGATGGTGGAGCACCACTTCGTGCGCCATGGCGGGTTCCTGCCCGCGAACTACGCGTTCCTCAGCTATCTCGCGGCGCGGACGAAGAACATCCGCCTCGGGACCGGCGCGACGGTATTGCCGCTGAACGATGCGGTGCGCGTGGCCGAACAGGCCGCGACGCTCGACCAGCTGTCGAACGGCCGGCTCGATTTCGGCGTCGGCCGCGGCTTCATCAAGGACGAGTTCGATGCCTTCGGCGTGCCGATGCGCGAAAGCCGCGAGCGCGTCGAGGAGGGCGTCGATCTGGTCCGCAAGGCGTGGACCGGCGAACCGCTGGAGTTCGAGAGCAAGTTCCGTCCGAAGATGTCGGGCCTCAGCGTGCTGCCGCCGATCCACCAGAAGCCCCATCCGCCGATCTGGAACGCCTGCCTGATGTCGCCGGAAAGCTTCGAATGGACGGCGCAGGAGGGACATAACCTCCTTTACGTCGCCTACCACGTCGACCACCCGGTCGCGACCGAGCGCATCGGCTGGTACCGCGACGCGCTGCCGAAATTCGGCCGCAAGGTCGAGGATCACGAGGTGTGCTGCGTCTATCACGCCTACTTCATGGACGAAGAGGACGATGCGAAGCTCAAGAGCGTCGTCGACGGGCCGATGTCGGAGTACGCCGCCGCCGGGATCGAGGCGGCGAGCAAGCCGCCGGACCCGGAGGCCTACAAGGGCTACGACCGCCGCGAGGCAGGCCAGCAGCAGCTCGATTTCGAGCGGTACTTCCCGGGCCGCGTCGTCATGGGCGGGCCGGACCAGGTCGTCGACCGTATTGCTGAGCTGCGCGACATCGGCATCACGCAGGTCGCGTTCCTGGTCGATTACGGCTCGCTCGCCCAGGAAGAGATCATGAAGTCGCTGCGGATTTTCGGCGAGAAGATCCTGCCGAGGGTCCGGGGGCTCTGAAGGACAGCCCGGCGGCCCGAAAGCATCGCCAAATGCGATCGGGCTGCTATAATCGACGGCGTATGATTATCGCGTTGGCGGTAGGGGGTAGATCATGAGGAAATACTTGGCGTGGGCTTTCCTCGCGTTGCTTGTTTCGCCGGCCGCGAAGGCGGGGCCTTTCTTCGACATTCTGCCCGTTCCGGGTTCCGGCACCGCGCCCGATGTGGTGAGCGCCTTCTGGGGATCCTCCTCGACCGGCGGCGGCGGGCTCACGGGCCGGATTACCTTTGCCGACACGTTCGTGCTGCCGACCAGCGGTGTCGTTTCCTTCGGGGCAGGCGACATCGAGGAAATCACGTTCGCCCACATACAGCTGCCGACGTCGAGCGGGACCGTGGCGCCGGTATTTTCGTTTACGGCCGACAATTCGCAGATCGCCTCCGCGTCGGGACAGACCATCCTCAGCGCCGCCTTCGGCTGGGAGCTGCTTAATGTCGACGTCCAGACGACGGTCGAAGGCGCCTTGTTCCGTCTGCCGGGCGGGATCATCTCCGGCAACTACCTGGTCCAGGGTCTTGTCGCCGGCCTCAATGACACCGACGCGACGCTCTCCGGCTTCACCGGTACCGCGCTGCTGGTCAAATCGAGCGAGTCTCCCGGCACATGGGGTTTTTCGGGCACGACGACCGAGGTTGCGGTCGCCGAACCGATGCCCGTCCTGTTTCTCGCCCTCTCCCTGCTGGGCATTGCCGCTGCACGAATTCGTCATAGACGCTGACGCGTCCCGGCCGCTGGCCGCCCGGGCCCCAGTCGATCGGTTTTGCGTGTCATGACCGGTCCGCTAGACGGCCTGCGCGTCCTCGATCTCAGCTCCGTCGTTCTCGGTCCGCTCGCGACGCAAACGCTGGGCGACATGGGCGCCGACGTGATCAAGATCGAGGCGCCCGCCGGCGACACCACCCGCTATACCGGGCCGAAGAAGTCGGCCGACATGTCGGCGCTGTTCATGGGGCTCAACCGGAACAAGCGGTCGCTCGTCCTCGATCTCAAGCAGGAAGCCGCGCGCGAGGCGCTGTGGCGGCTGATCGACGGCGCCGACGTGTTCCTCCATTCGATCCGCCAGTCCGCGGTCGACCGGCTCGGCTTCTCGACCGAGGCGGTGTGTGGGAGGAACCCCCGCATCGTCTACGGCGCCATCGTCGGCTTCGGCTCCGACGGGCCCTATGCCGGCCAGCCGGCCTATGACGACGTGATCCAGGGGCTCAGCGGCTCGACCGACCTGATGGCGCGCCTCGTCGGCGAGCCGCGCTACATGCCCACCATCATGGCCGACAAGACCTGCGGGCTGGTCACCGTGAACGCCATCCTCGCCGCGCTGCTGGAGCGCGCGACGTCGGGCAGGGGGCAGGCCATCGAGATCCCGATGTTCGAGACCATGGTCGGCTTCAACATGGCGGATCACATCTTCGGCCACACCTTCGTGCCGCCCGTCGGCCCGATGGGCTATTCGCGCGTGCTCGCGCCGTCGCGGCGGCCCTACCGGACGCAGGACGGCTATATCTGCATGCTGGTCTACACCGACGGCCAGTGGGAACGGTTCTGGAAAGAGGTCGGCCGGCCGGAACTCATGGACGATCCGCGCTTCGACAGCCTGGCGAGCCGCGCCGACAATATCGAGGAGGTCTACAAGCTCGCTTCCGACTTCGTCGCGGAACGCACGACGGCCGCCTGGCTGGAGGCGCTGGCGCGTCTCGATATTCCGGGCGGTCCCATGGTGCGCCTGGAAGACCTGCCGGAGGACGAGCACCTGAAGGCGGTCGGCTATTTCGAAACGCAGACCCATCCGACCGAGGGCGACGTGCTGGTGCCCGCGCCGTCGGTGAAGTTCGACCGCACCCCCGGCGCCGTCGGGCGCCTGCAACCGAAGCTCGGCGAACACAGCGCCGAGGTGCTGCGCGAGGCGGGGCTGAGCGACGAAGAGATTGACGCGCTGCGGGCCAGCGGCGCAACGGTGTGAGCGGTGATGCGGGACTAACGTTATCCCCTCTCCCCGCAGGGGGGAGGGGATTAGGATTTCGACAGGAGATGCGAACATGAGAACCCTCGGAATCGGGCTTTACTGGGACGATCTCGAAGTGGGCGAGCAGTTCAAGACGCTCAACCGCACGATCACGGAAGCCGACATAGTGAATTTCATCGGCGTGACCGGCATGGTCGAGACGCTGTTCACCGACCTCACCTTCGGCGATCACGGCGGCGGGCCGATGGGCGGGCGCGTCGCGCCGGCCGCGCTGGTCTACACCATCACCGAGGGGCTGCTCGTCCAGTCGACGATGCAGACCACCGGCCTCGCGCTGCTCGAAGTCGAGAAGAAGGTACTCGGCCCGGTGTTCGCGGGAGACACCATCCACGCCGAGGTCGAGGTGATCGCCGTGCGCCCGACCAGTAAGGGCAACCGCGGCATCGTCACGACCATGAACAACGTGATGAACCAGAAGGGCGACAAGGTGATCGAATACCGCGCTGTCCGGATGATGGCGGGCCGGCCGAAGGACTGATTGCAGACGCGCCGGCCTTCGCGCCATTTAGGCCCTCAGCCCCCTCCCGGCCACCCATGAGGATACTGGCGTTGGGTGGCCGGGAGGGGGGCGGGCTGGAACCGCTAAATTCTACAGTCTGTAAACGCGCTCCGCCGTGCCCGAGAAGATCTGACGGCGGTCTTCGTCCGGCATCGACGCTGTGGCCGCCACATGGGCGTCGACCACCTCCGCGTAGCTCGTCCACAGCTTTTCGATCGGATAGTTGGAGCCGAACAGGCAACGGCCGGCGCCGAACATCGCCACCGTCTCGCCGACGATCTCCGCGATGAACGCAGGATCGTTGCGGTGGATGAAGGTGCCGAACGCCGACAGCTTTGAGTTTACGTTCGGGCAGTCGGCGAGGCGCTTCATCCCTTCGCGCCAGGCCGACATGCCGGCCGCCGTCGTGTCTTCCGGCATGCCGGCGTGCTGCAGGACGAAGGCGACGTCGGGGCAGGCGGCGGCGAGGCCCGCGGCATCCTCCATCTGGCCTGCGAAGACTTGCAGGTCGAACGACCAGCCGTAATCGGCGAGCGCGGCGACGTTGCGCCGGACTTTGGGGTCGGCCGGCAGGTCGGCGCGCGCCGCGAACCGGTACAGCTCGTTCTCGTGCCAGTGAAGCTGCTGGCGCAGGCCGCGCATCAGCGCGAACCCCTTCAGCCGCTCCAGCTGCGGGCGCACGTCGTCTGCGGTGAAATCGGCATAGCCGACGACCGCGTGCGGCCAGCCCGCCTCCGCCGCGACGTCCGTCACCCAGGCGGCTTCCTCGGCGAACCTGTCCGGCGCCCAGTTGGTCTGGACGTAGACCGACCGCGTCACGCCCGTTCCGGCGAGGTCCTCGAGGAATTCCGTGACCGGATAATCGCGTTGCAGCGGCTCATAGGGCCCGAAAATCCGCGGCTGCATGGGGCCTTGGAGCCACGGCAGGTCCGCCTGCCGCCAGATGTGGTGATGTGCGTCGACGATCCCGTCCATGTCGTTTCCCTTGTCGGTATCCGGGCCGGTTCGGTTGTATGGCCCTTTGGTTCCGGGATATAACACGTCCCGGAACCCGGAGCGTCAAAGGGATGACAAATTCCCGACGGCGTGGAGGCTTGAGCCGGATTCCGTGGTCTCCGGGCCGCCGGGTGACGCTTTAATCCCATATTTCAAGCACATGAGCGGCTTTCCGGGCGGCACTCCCGGCGGGCCATTTCTGCCGCCGACGAACGCGGCATCCGGAGCGCTTCCCCGCTGACAAACGCGGACCGGAAGCGGCGAAAGGAGACGACATATGTGCGCAGCTAAAATGGATATGCCGGGCATGGCGTCCGAGCTGATCATGGACCTTCGGGGCACGCTCGAGTGGCTCAAGGCCGAAGGCGACCTGATCGAGACCGACGTCGAGGTAAACCCGGATCTGGAGATCGCGGCGATCCAGAAGAACCTGGACGGCGGTTGTCCCATCCTGTTCAACAACGTCAAGGGCCGGCCCAACAACCGGGTCGTGACCAACCTGTTCGGCGACATGAACGTCATCAACAAGATGTTCGGCTGGAAGGACGACGTCGACCGCACGCGCAAGCTCGCCTACGCGCTCGAGCACCCGCTGGCGCCGGTCGAGATCGGCCAGGACGAGGCCCCGTGCCAGGAAGTGGTCATCGAGAACCCGACCGACGTCAATCAGTACATCGTCCCCATCCGCCACACCGAATTCGAGCCGGAACACACGGTCGGCTCCGGCAACCGCGTGGTCGCGGGCAAGTATTTCGACGGCGGGACGGACCTCGGCTACAACCGCATGAACTTCCGCTGGGGCAATGTGGGCACGTTCCAGATCTCGCCCGGCTCGCACATGTGGCAGGTCGTCTCCAAGCACTACAAGGACGACGAGCCGGTGCCGATCACCATGTGCTTCGGCCTGCCGCCGTCCTGCACGCTGCTCGCCGGCGCCGGTTTCGACTACGTGATCCTGCCGCAGGGCTGCGACGAGATCGGCGTGGCCGGCGCGGTTCAGGGCTCGCCCGTCCGCATGGTCAAGGCCCGCACCGTCGACGCCTATGCCGTTGCCGACTGCGAAATCGTCCTCGAAGGCTATGTCAATCCGCGCGACCGCCGATACGAGACGGCGGAATCGGAAGAGGCGGGCGTTCAGGGCCGTTTCCACTTCCATCCGGAGTGGGCCGGCTACATGGGCAAGGCCTACAAGGCACCGACCTTCCACTGCACGGCCGTCACGATGCGCAACCCGGAGACGAAGCCGATCATCTTCGCGCTCGGCGTGCACATGCTGGACGACCACAACATCGACACGACGGTCCGCGAGGCCGCGATGTTCGCGCTGTGCGAGCGGATGCAGCCGGGCATCGTCCAGGACGTGGTCATCCCGTACGCGATGACCGACTGGGGCGGCGCGATCATCCAGGTGAAGAAGCGCAACCAGATCGACGAGGGCTGGCAGCGCAACT
>JAYPTI010000072.1:0-1275 GCA_038133505.1 Alphaproteobacteria bacterium | reverse complement strand
CCAACGCCAAGGACCGGATGAAGGGCTGGGTCACCAGCCTCGCGCGCACCGGCCGTTAGAGCGGACGCATACGAACGGAAAAGGGCGGCCCCGGATCGCGGGAGCCGCCCTTTTTTCGCGGTCGTGTTCCGTTACTTCTGCATCGAACGCGCTTTGCGGTTCGGGCCGGAGAACTTCGTCAGATAGTCGAGGATCAGGCCGGTCATTTCCTTGTCCAGCTCGGGCATTTCCTGTTCTTCGACCATGTAATGCAGCACGTAGTCCCACCGGTCGCGAGACAAGCCCTGCTGCGTTACCAGCTTGAGCGAGTGGCAGGCCCCGCAAATGCCGAAAACCTCGTCGCGGCCTTTGCCGGGCGGCAGGCCCTGATATTCGTCCTCTTCGTTGCCGGCGGCGATCTGCGGGGACCGCTTGTCCAGGGGTTCTGCCGTGGCGGGAAGCGGGCCGATGGCCCACATTCCCGCCGCGGCGCAAATCACCGCCACATACGTACGTATCTTCATGCGTATCAGCTGACCCGCACGGAGATCCGGTGCATCGAGTTGTTTAGGTATCCCTTGGGATTCCAAGCGATGGCGAAGGGCTGGCTGACGCCCTTGTCGTCGGTTGCCCGGGCCCAGACCTCGTAGTACCCGGTCTTCGGGAAGGACAGGTTGGCCGACCAGCTCTGCCAGGCATACGGATTGGCAGGCTCCTTGAGGTTCGCCTTTTGCCACGTGGCCCCGAAGTCGATGGAGACGTCGACGCTGGAAACGGCGTTGACGCCGGCCCAGGCGTGCCCGCCCACGGTCAGCGTCTTGTCCGAAATCGTCATGCCGGTCTTCGGCGTGGTGATCAGCGATTTCACCGGCATCGCATTGATGATCTCCATGTCGTTTTTCGGCACCTTTTCGCCGGCCGCGACCGGGTGCCCCGGCACGCGATAGGCCGTGCCCGTCATCTTCGGGCCGTCATGGACCTTGTCGCGGAGCCAGACGCGGTTGACCCACTTCTGCGAACACGAGCCCGGCCATCCGGGAACGACGAGGCGGAGCGGCGCGCCGTTCATCGGATGCAGAGCGCCTCCGTTCATCCCGAAGGCGATCAGGTTGTGCGGGTTCATCGCTTTCGCGATCGGAACGCCGCGCGACAGGGACAGCTTGCCTTCCTTGCCTGATAAGTGCCCGTCGGCGCCTTCGTGCGCCGTGTAGACCACGTTGTCCTTGACGCCGGCGGCCTTGAGCACGTCTGCGAGCCGTACGCCCGTCCATTCGGAGCAGGCGACCGCGCCGTACG
>JAYPTI010000071.1:0-15928 GCA_038133505.1 Alphaproteobacteria bacterium | reverse complement strand
CGCGCCACACTCCGGGCAGCCCCGTCCGCGCCGCGGACGGTTGGTTCGCGATAAAGAGGGAGAACTGGGATGAAGAAAGCTATCACGGCCCTCGCGGGTATTGCCGTTGCCGCGGCACTGACCGGAACCGCTCGTTGGTGACCCAGTTCACCGGCTGGTCCTTCCAGACGATATTGACCGGGCCCTTTCGGAACCCGCCGTAGAAATCGACCGTGCCGTCGGGCTGAGGGTCCTCGCAGATCTCGTGCTTCGGAACGTCCACCGCCTCGTTGAAGCGCGCGGAATCGGCGAGCAGCGGCCAAACCGCCTCGGGCGGATGGTCGAAGTGCCAGGTCCAGGTGTGGGAGAACTACTTCATATGCCTGATCCGATCGGATCGATTGCGAGCCGCAATGATATCATACGTTCGAAACGCCGGGCCGGGTCAGGTGCCCGGATCAGCCGCGCCGATCCGCTGCCGGTGTGGACGCGCGCCGACGTTGGCTCTAAACAATCGGCTTGAGCCGATCAAACCGTTCAGTCGCGCGGCCCTTGCGCCGGCGCGCCGGAGAAACAGACATGAGCCTCGCCGTCGCCATCCAGATGGATCACGTCTCGACCATCAATATCGACGCCGATTCCACCTTCATGCTGGCGATGGAGGCGCAGTCGCGCGGCCATGCCTTGTTCCACTACGAGCCCGGTGACCTGTCGTTCCGCGACGGCCGCGTCTACGCGCGCGCGCAGGCGATGACGGTGCGCCGCGAAAAGGGGAACCATTACGGCCTCGGCGATCCGGAGATGCTCGACCTGGCGGCGGTCGACGTCGTGCTGATGCGCCAGGACCCGCCGTTCGACATGGCCTACATCACGGCGACGCACCTGCTGGAGCACATCCACCCGGATACGCTGGTGGTCAACGACCCCAAGGAAGTGCGCAACGCGCCGGAAAAACTCTTCGTCACCCATTTCGAAGGCCTGTTGCCCGAGACGCTGATCACGACCGACCGCAAGGAGGTCGAGGCTTTCCGGCGCGAATTCAAGGACATCATCGTCAAGCCGCTGTTCGGCAACGGCGGCGCCGACGTCTTCCACATCAAGCCCGACGACGAGAATCTCGGCTCGCTGCTGGAGATGTTCACCTCGAAGTACCGTGAGCCGATCATCATCCAGCGCTATCTGCCCGAGATCCGCCAGGGCGACAAGCGCATCATTCTCGTCGACGGCGAGCCCGCCGGCGCGGTTGCGCGCATTCCCGTCGAAGGCGACGCGCGCGCCAACTTCCATGCCGGCGGCGGCGCGCAGAAGACCGAACTGACCGAACGCGAGCGCGAAATCTGCGAGCTCATCGGCCCGGCGCTCTCCGAACGCGGCCTGACCTTCGTCGGCATCGACGTGATCGGAGATTATCTCACCGAGATCAACGTGACCTCGCCGACCGGCATCCAGGAGATCAACCGGCTCGACGGCGTCCACGTCGAGAAGCTTCTGTGGGATGCGATCGAGCGCCGATTCGAGGAGCGCCACGACCGACGCGCGATGTAGCGGGCGGTGGCGTGCCGGGCGCGGGGGTGTAAACTTTCGCCCGGCTCCGTATCGCGGGGCGATAACGACAACAAGCCGGGGAGGCCATCCATGACGTCGCGACCCATTCTCTTCGTCGGCTCGATCCCGCTGTCCGACGCGGATGCCGTGTTCCGCGCGCTCGCCGCCTCTGTCGGCGACGCGGCAAAGCGCTATCCGGACGGCGAGACGGGCGCGCGCACCCAGTTTATTCGTTGGCAAAAGGCTACCTTCGAAAACCATCCCGATTTCGAACTGGCCGCGGCCAACGCCGACTACACGCACGGCAACGACGCGATTCCGCGCCCGTTCTTCGCACTGCGCGCCGGGGCCGAGCCGGCGGACGTGACCATCGATTCGCTGGGCTATGCGGCTGTCGCCACCGACTCGTACGCGTCGTTCGCGCGGCTCAAGGAGGCCGGCGCGATTCCGGCCGGCGTCCGCTTCCAGGTTTCCCTTCCCACGCCGGTGGCCCTCGTCAACGGCTTCGTCGAGGCGTCCCAGCGGGACGACGTCGAGCCGCTCGTCGAGGCGGCGATGGCGCGCGAGGTTGCGGCGATCTGCGCCGCGGTCCCGCACGACCGGCTCACGCTCCAGTGGGACGTCGCGCACGAGATCATCGCGGCCGACGGCGGCTTCCCGATGCATTACGGCGATGGCGACCACGACGCCATGGTGGCGATGTCGGTGGAGCGGCTGTGCCGATATCTCGGATGGATTCCGGCCGACGTCGAAGCCGGGGTCCATCTGTGCTACGGCGACCCCGGCCACAAGCATGTGATCGAGCCGGAGGACCTCGCGACCTGCGTCGCCTTCACCAACGGCATCGTCGAGGGCACGCCCCGCCCGCTCGACTTCATCCACATGCCCGTGCCGCGCGACCGCGCCGACGATGCCTATTTCGCACCGCTCGATGCGCTCGCGCTGCCGCCGGAGACCGAGCTCTACCTCGGCCTGATCCACCTCACCGGCGGGGTCGAGGGCACGCAACGGCGCATTGCTGCGGCGGAGGCGCATGCCCGCGATTTCGGGATCGCCACCGAGTGCGGCTTCGGCCGCCGCGACCCGGCGACAGTCGATGCGCTGCTCGACGTCCACGCGATCGCCGCGGCCGGCTGAGGCGATCGGACTATATTTCCGGCCGGCGGCGCCCGCCCGCGCTGGGACGCTAAGTCCTAGGCAGCGTCCCTGGTCCGGCGGAGTTCCGCCAGGAACGACTTGAGTTGATCTTCGAGCGCGGCGGCGTCCGTCGCCAGCGTGCCGGCGGTCTCCTTGAGGCCAGACGCACCGACCTCCGCAGTGGCCGTAGTTTCGCGCACCGAATCGATGATGTCCGCCATCGACCCCGCGTTCTTCGCGACTTCGTCGACGTTCTCCGAGATGCGCCGCGTTGCCGTATCCTGCCGACCGACCGCCTCCGACACCGAGTTGTTGATCGTGTTGAGCTGACCTACGATTTCGGAAATTTGGGAGATCGATGCGACGGTTTCTTCCGTTGAGCCCTCGATTTCCGAGATCTTGGCGGAGATGCTCTGGGTCGCGTTGGCGGTCTGGTCGGCGAGAGCCTTCACCTCGGAAGCAACCACGGCAAAGCCCTTGCCGGCGTCGCCTGCGCGCGCCGCCTCGATGGTGGCGTTGAGCGCCAGAAGGTTGGTCTGTTCGGCGATGTCGGTGATCAGGCCGACGACCTCGGAAATGCTCTCGACCGCGCCTGCGAGCGAGCTGACCTTCTGAACCGTTTCCTCCGATTGGGCCGCTGCCTGTTTGGCTATCTGTGAAGCGCCCGAGACGCTGCCGGTGATTTCGGTCATCGACATCACGACTTCCTGCAACCCGCCGGCGGCGTCGCTGGCGTGCCGGTTGGCGTCTGCTGCGCGGTCGCTGACGTTGCTGGTGCTCTCGTTCGCGGCGCGCGACCGTTCGACAAGCTGGCCGGCATCGCGATCAAGCGTTTCCGTGGCGCCGGCGATCTTGGCGATCAACTCGCTCACCGCGCCTTCGAAGCCTGCGGCGAGCTGCTCGATCAGCGCTTCGCGGTCGCGCTCGGCCGATTGCTGAAGAATGCGTTGCTCTTCGGCGAGAGTCGCAATCTTCTCGGAGCTTTGCTTGGCTTCCGCTAGCGCGCTTTCGGTGGTCTTCAGCATCTCGGCCTGCTCGCTCGACAGGCGCTGCGCCTCGGCGGCGCTTTCCACGGCACTGGCGACGGCGGCTTCGGAGGTCGCGAAGAGGCCCACCAGCTTATGGCTGAGCACGACGAGAACGCCGACCTCCAGGATCACGACCGCTGCGTGAAACAACACCCGGAAGATGTCGCCGCCACCGGGGAAGACAGCGAACGGCATCGCGAAGTTCAGCGTAAGATGATGCACGGCGGTCGCCGCCGCGCCGACGATGACCGTCCGCCAGTCGCAGAAAGAGACGAGCATGGCGAGGGCCGCGAAATAGACCATGTGGAAATCGATCTGCCAGGCGCCGGCGCTCGCGAGAACCATGAGAGATACCTGGCACACCGTCGCGACTGCAATGACGTATCTCGTCATCGCGGCGGTGCGACCGACCAGGCGGGCCGCGGCGATTGCAGCGAACGCCGCCGCCAGCGCGCCGATGACCGGACCTATCCAGGGAGTCCCGTTGAATATTGCGGTTGCTGCGACGCCGGGCACCGCCAGCAGCAGAAGAACAACCGACCATTTCGCCGCGTTCTCGCGCAGTTCGGCGATGCCTTTGATGTCGTTATGAGTGTCGTTGAACATACTCGGTGCTACTCCGTTCGAATGTTGTCCGGTCAGGCGGCGAAACAACCGGCCAGCCCACCGGGATCGAGTACAAGCCAGGCGCCGGCCTGGCGAAGCCGACCCGCAAGGCCCGGCGCCTCGCTGCGGACGACGATGACGTTCCGCCACCTGCCTTCGCGGACGATCGCGCCGTCTGCCAGCGCGACCGCGCGGAGGATCCGCTCGGGCGCAGCGGACGGCGGGAATACTGCCGCAACGGTGCCGGCGCGCTCCGCCGGCAGGTTCTGTGCGGCAAGCACAGGAAACAGGCTCGCGGACAAAAGCGCCGCAATCGCGGCGGCGCTTCCGGCGCGGCGCAGGGGGAGGGCGAAATCCATGATGTTTCGATAGGGCATAAAACTTAATTTTCGGCGAATGCCCGCCTGATTCCGGGCATTGCAAAAGGGCCTGCGGACGTGTAGCAGTCGCGCGGTTTTCATCATCTGTGCGACCGTGACATGAGCGACGATACGAAATCGAGTGCGCCTTCCTCCGAAAGCTCCTCCTCTTCTTCCTCCCCTTCTTCGACGTCGGAGTCGTCGTCGAGCGGCGGCAAGTCGAGCCGGGAATCCGTCGGCGGCAAGTCCGCGGTGCATTACGGCTACTTCAGCAACATCAAGACGCCCGAGTACAAGTCCGGCTGGGACGACATATGGGGCAAGAAGAAGAAATCCGGCGGCCGGAAGGCGGCGGGTCGGAAGAAGGCTGCACCCAAGGCGAAGGAGCCCGAGTCCGTCGAGATCGATTTCGCCGTCCTGCCCGAGAGCGTTCGGACGGCGCTCGCCGCCGCCGCGGCGGAACAGCTCAAGAAGAAGCGCGTCAGCTACGCCGCGCGCGACAAGAAAGGCGACATCGTCTGGCGGATCGCCTGCGAGGCGAAGCGCTAGAGGGGCCGCGGTCCGCCCCGCTCCCCTGAAATCTAGGCTGCCAGGATCGCCTTCGCGCGGTCGGCGGTGCCGTCCTCGATGGCGCCGAACTGGGCTGCGTCCTTTTCCGTGAAATAATCGGTCACCGCTGCCTTGAAGGACGGGCGGGCCTCGATGCGCGCCAGCCAGTCGGCGATGCGTGGATAGCGATCCGTCCAGACCGGCAGCAGCTTCAGGTCGCGCAGCCGGTTGGCGTAGGGCGTCGCGGCGGCGTCGGCGAGGCTGTAGGCCGGGCCCGCCAGCCAGTCGTTCTGCGACAGCGCCGCGTCCATGTCGGCGAACAGCCTGTCGAAGCGGCGCACCGCGTCGGCGACGATCGGTGCATCCAACCCGTCCCGATAGACGGCCTCCTGGCGCGCGCGCCGCCCGGGGTCCGGCATCTTGTCGAAATGCGCCTTCTGTTCCTCCGGCGTCTTGGCGAGGAAGGACGGCCGGAACGCCGTCGCGTGGGTCAGGATGCCGGTCGACGGGTGGATCGGATCGTCGATGCGTTTCAGCCAGATCCGCATGCGCGCGCGGTCGGCGGGCCGGTCCGGCAGCAGCGTCGGGGAGGGCGCGATGTCCTCGAGGTACTGCATGATGACGGAGGATTCGAGGATGATCTCGTCGTGGCCGTCCGAATTGTCGATCAACGTCGGCACCACGGCGCCGGGGTTAAGCTTCACGTAGTCCGGGTCGAACTGGTCGCCCTTGCGGAGATCGAGCGTCCGGCTTTCCCACGCGAGGCCCTTTTCCGCAAGGACCAGCCGCACCTTGATGGCGCAGACCGACGTGGTGCCGTCATAGAGGATGAGCATCGGAGACCTCCCTGTGTTTATCGGCGGGAAGTCTAGCGCGCGGGCGCCCGGAGTTTAAGGCCGCGCCTCACGGCAGATAGCCGAGGAGCTGCCACCAGAAGAACTGCAGCGGCACCATCACGATCCACTGGAACGCGAACAGCGGCAGCAGCAGACGCAGGAACGGCTTCAGCCCGATGCCCGACATCGCGAACGTCACCAGGAGCGGCGGCGCCTGGTACGGGAAAAGCGTCATCGCCCAGCCGGGCACCTGCGCCATCAGGACGGTCAGGAGCGGCAGGCCCGTCGCCTGCGACAGCGTTTCGGCCAGCGCCGACATAATCGCCGGCTGGCCGGGCAGCGTGGTGAACCAGCCCATGACGACGCCGAGGCCGATCAGCGACGCGAAATTCTGGAACGTCTCGCCCTCCCGGAAGGGCAGGGCGGCGATAAGCGTCTCTCCGATCTCGCGGCCGAGGCCTGTCTGCGTCACCACGGCGCCGATGCCGATCACGCCGGCGAGGAAGAACATCGGCCCCAGGTTGAGCCGGTTCATGACGGTCCTCGATTCGAGGACGCCCACGCCCGGCAGCGCACACAGGACGGCGGCGCCGAGCGAGACCCAGGCGGGCGAGATGCCGTGCAGCGTATCGGTGACCCAGAGCGCCAGCGCGCAGACCATGATCGCGGCCAGCCGCTGCTGGCGGGGGTCGGGATCGGGGATCGCGTCGGCTTCGCCCGCGGGGGCCGGCTCGGCGCGGAACAGCACCAGGATCAGCGTCGGGATCGCCAGCGCGGCGGTCACGCCCAGCACCGGAAAATGCAGCAGGAAATATTCGCCGTAGAGAATCTGGATGCCGTAGAGCGTTTCCGCCGCGCCCGACATCACCATGTTGGGCACGTTGCTCGGCAGGACGCCGAAGCTCGGGATCGTCGTGCCCGCGACCATCGCCATGACGATGCCGGCCCGCCCGCGGCTGCCTTCGGCGAATCCCATGCGTTTCGCCAGCGCCATCAGGATCGGCAGCAGGATGACGATGCGCCCTACGGCCGCCGGAACCAGGAACGACAGGCCGACCGCAAGCCACACCGTCCCGAAGATCACCTGCGGATAGCCGCCGCCGATGCCGCGCATCAGCCGCGCCGCCAGCCGCTTGCCGAGTCCGGTCTCCTCGACGGCGAGGCCGATCACCAGCCCGCCGAACAGCATCCACGTTGCCTTCGACAGGAAGCCGGAAAACACCACCTCGGGCGGCGCGATCGCCAGCGCGACGCAACCGAGGAAGAAGATCAGCGCGCCGAGAAATTCCGGCAGCCGTGCGGTCGCGAGGATGGCGATGGTCACCAGCACCACCGCGCCGGCATGCATCACGCCCGCCGGCGCCCCCTTGGGGTCGGGCGTCAGGAAAACGACGATGCCCGCGACGGCGGCAAGGACGAGGATCAGGTCGGTGGCGGATAGCTTGCGGGGCATGTGGCTCGGCCGGCCCGACGGGGTCGGCGCGCAAGAAGCGGGATGTCGACGATCGGGCGGCGTTCCGCCCCTGACCTGCATAAAATCACGCAGGCGGAGCCCCGACAAGCGGCGTGTCGCGGCGCCCTTTCAGGGGAAGTCAGGCGCGGCGGACGTTCCGTCGCCGCGCGAGGCCGAGACCCAGCAGCCCGAGGCCGAACAGCGCGGCGATGCCCGGTTCCGGCACGGGAACGCTGCCGCCTTCTGTGGTGATGGTGGCGGAGAAGATCAGGCCGCCCGGACCGCCGACATCGGTCGAGTTGATGTAGAGCGTATTGGTGCCGGTCACCAGCAGAGGGGCGATGTCGCTGCGGGTGAAGTTGTAGACGGTGCCGAACGAGCCGCCGACGGTCGAGCCCGACAGCGCCGTGCCGTTGAGGTACAGCCCCTGGTTCGTCGTCGCGCCGAAATTGCCCAGCAGATTGTCGACCGCGAAATCGAAGTCGATGGTGGCGGCGCTGATGAAGGCATCCGTGATGGTGAAGTCGATCGCGTACAGCGCCGACGATCCTTCGGTGGCGCCGGTCGAGACGTTGGAGATCCACTGCGCGCCGTTATTGGGCGTCGACGGATCGCTGTTGAAGGCAGAGCTCGTGATCCAGGCCGGGTGGTTGACGATGATCGAGGCCGCGGCGCCCGCCCGTGCATTGGCGAAATCGGTCGCCGTAAAGGTGGTGGCGAAATCGGTATCGGCCGGCCCCTGCAGGAACGTGACGGCGTTGTCCGTCAGCCCGACGATACCGTTGCCGCTTTTCAGCGAGATGATCTGGTCCGCATGGGCGGCAGATACGCCGGCGGCGAACGCGGTGGCGACAAGGATCGATTTGAACGAGCGGCGCATGACGATGCTTTCCAAAAAACTTCCGGGGCGGCGCCCGGCGCCGCGCCGACTCTACGAGCAAAATCCATGCCATCACGGCGACGAAAAATATGCATTGTAATCAATATGTTATAGCCCTGCCGATTCAGCCTTCCATAAAAGCGTAAAATTTCACGACACCGGCCCAGCCGGCGCCGGCCCGTTTCGATTGCAGTCGTGGGGCGTTCGCGTTACGTTCCTGAGAACAATTGAAGAACATGCGATGGACGGTCACCTTGCATCTGGCTATGGTGCAACGGCGGAAACCCCCGCAACCGGAGGGCGCCCGCCCGCCGCGCAAGGGGTTCGCAACCGCATGGTCTCCCGCGTTCACACGGTCACGTTCGACGGCATCGACGTGCGCGATATCGACTGCCAGGTGCAGCTGTCGTCGGGCATCGTCGCGTTCAACGTCGTCGGGCTGCCCGACAAGGCGGTTGCCGAATCGCGGGAACGCGTGCGGGCGGCCCTTGCCGCCATGGGGCTCGCGCTGCCGCCGAAGCGCATCACCGTCAATCTCGCGCCGGCCGATCTTCTCAAGGAAGGCTCGCATTTCGACCTGCCGACCGCAGTCGCGCTCCTGACGGCGATGGAGGTCGTGCCCGCCGATGCATTCGACGGCTATACCGTCCTCGGCGAGCTCGCGCTCGACGGCGCGATCAATCCGGTTGCCGGCGTACTGCCCGCCGCCATCGCGGCGTCGGCCGCCGGCAACGGAATCGTCTGTCCCGCGGCGCAGGGCGGCGAAGCGGCGTGGGCCGGCGGCATCGAGGTGCTGGCGCCGTCGTCCCTCATCGCATTGATCAATCACGCGCGCGGCACCCAGGTGCTGACCCCGCCTGTGCCGGCTCGCGCGCCGGACGCCGCCCAACTGCCCGATCTTCGGGACGTGAAGGGCCAGGAAAGCGCCAAGCGCGCGCTGGAGATCGCGGCTGCGGGCGGCCACAACCTCCTGATGTGCGGCCCGCCCGGGTCCGGCAAGTCGATGATGGCAGCGCGCCTTCCCGGCCTTCTGCCGCCGCTGACCGCGGCGGAGGCGCTGGAGCTGTCGATGATCCATTCGGTCGCCGGCCGGCTCGAAGGTGGGCGTCTGCTCACCCGCCGGCCGTTTCGCGACCCGCACCATTCCGCCTCACTGCCGGCCCTGATCGGCGGCGGCCTGCGCGCCCGGCCGGGCGAGGCGTCGCTCGCCCATCACGGCGTTCTGTTTCTCGACGAGTTGCCGGAATTCGACCGCCGAACGCTGGAAGCCCTGCGCCAGCCGCTCGAATCGGGCCGCGCCGTCGTCGCCCGCGCCAACGCGCACGTCACCTACCCGGCGCGCTTCCAGCTCGTCGCGGCGATGAACCCGTGCCGCTGCGGCTACCTCGACGACCCGGCGCTGGCGTGTTCGCGCGTGCCGCGCTGCGCCGCCGACTACCAGTCGAAGATCTCGGGGCCACTGTTCGACCGCATCGATCTCCACGTCGATGTGCCTGCGGTAAAACCCGCCGATCTCTCGCTGCCGCCGCCCGCCAAAGGCTCGGCCGAGGTCGCCGCCCGCGTTGCCGCCGCGCGCGCCGTCCAGCAGGAGCGGTTCGTCGCCCTTGGCCAGGCGGTTATCCGCATCAATGCGCGTGCCGACGGCGAGCTTCTGGACACCATAGCCGAACCCGACGCCGACGGCCGCAAGCTGCTGACCGACGCCGCCGAGCGCCTGCATCTGTCGGCGCGCGGCTGGCACCGCATCCTCCGCGTCGCGCGGACGATCGCCGACCTCGACGGCTCGGCCGGCGTGCGCCGCTTGCACGTCGCGGAGGCGCTGAGTTACCGCCGGGTTGCGCCGGGGCGGTGAGAGCGCCACTCTGATCCTCCACGCTGACAAGGGAGGACGACAGTGGATCTGGGACTGACCGGCAAGAACGCGCTCGTGATGGGCTCGACCAAGGGGATGGGCTTCGGCATCGCACGCCGGCTCGCGGCGGAAGGCGCGAACGTCGCCGTGTGCGGGCGCAAGCCGGAAGGCGAGGCGGAGAGCATCGGCGCATCGGCCAAGGGCTATGCGCTCGACCTGTCGGACCCGGGGTCCGTCGCGGCGCTGATCGCGAACGTCGAAGCCGACATGGGAGACGTCGATATCGTTGTCTGCAACGGCGGCGGCCCGCCGCCCGGCGACATTGCCGACGTTGCGCCCGAGCTGTGGACCAAGCAGTTCGAGATCATGTTCGTGAACCAGCTTCGGATCGTGAACGCCTTCCTGCCCGGCATGCGGTCGCGCGGCTGGGGCCGTATCGTCGCCGTGTCGTCGTCGGGCATCCAGCAGCCGATTCCGGGTCTCGGCATCTCCAATGCTTTGAGATCGGCGCAGGTCGGCTGGGCCAAGACGCTGGCGTCGGAGGTCGCGAAAGACGGGGTGACGATCAACATCGTCGCGCCGGGGCGCATCCACACAGAGCGCGTCGACCAGATCGACAACGCAAATGCGGAGCGTCAGGGCAAGCCGGTCGCGGATATCGTCAAGGCCTCGCTCGCCCAGATCCCGGCTGGCCGTTACGGCTCGGTCGAGGAGTTCGCCGACACCGCCGTCTATCTGTGCAGCGCCAACGCCGGCTACGTTACCGGCGGCGTGATCCGCGTCGACGGCGGTTACATCCGGGGGATATAGCGCGCAGGCGCACCGTCTATCGGTGCGAAACGCGCAGGCAATCGACGCGGTCGCCGAAGGCCGCGCCGAAAAGCGCCGTCTGCCCCCGGTCCCAGAACGTCATCGAGCCGTCCGTGTACCGCGCGCCGGAGGCGGAAATTGCGCGGGAGAGGGTGCGGTGCTTGCCGTCAGCGAAAACGATCGTCGCGGTATCGCCCGCGAATACCACGGCAAGACGCCCCGCCGTGCCGCAGTCGTAGGTCGCGCTGACGGAGCCGTCTTCCGCCGAGGGCGGGGAGGAGGGCGGCGCACAGGCCGAAACCGTTGCCAGGCATACCGCGCCCGCCAGTGCGGTCAGATGTCGATGTCGGCCCATACCGGGGCATGGTCGGACGGTTTCTCCCAGCCGCGCGGGTCGCTGAAGACGCCGGCGCCGGTCACCTTGCCGGCCAGCGCCGGGCTGATCCAGATGTGATCCAGCCGGCGGCCGCGGTCGTTGCCGGGCCATTCGCGGTTGCGATAGCTCCACCAGGAATAGAGCTGCTCGTCCTCCGGCACGATCGCGCGGACGGCGTCGATCCAGCCGTGCGCCGCCATCCATTTGCCCAGCCCGTCGACCTCGACGGGCGTGTGGCTGACGACGCCCACGAGCTGCTTGTGCGACCACACGTCGGATTCGAGCGGCGCGATGTTGAGGTCGCCGACGAGAATACGCTTGCCGTCCGCCGACAGGCCCTGCGACCAGGCGGCGGCCTCCTTCAGGAAATCGAGTTTGTGCGCGAACTTGTCGTTGATCGCCGGGTCGGGCTCGTCGCCGCCGGCGGGGACATAGAAATTATGGAGCTCGACGCCGCCGATATCGCCGGCGACGTGGCGGGCGTCCTCCTTGCCGCACCAGTCGCGGGTCCCCGATTCAGAGACAGGCGTCCGGCTGAGAATGGCGACACCGTTGTAGGACTTCATGCCGCGGACCAGCATGTGGGCGTAGCCCATCGCTTCCAGATCCTTCGCGGGAAAGGCTTCGGTCTGGACCTTGATCTCCTGAAGGCACAGAACGTCGGGCGCGAGCGCCTCGGTGACGCGCTCGATCAGCCCGAGGCGCAGCCGTACCGAGTTGATGTTCCAGGTAACGATCCGCATCGGCGCGGATTATTCGGCGGCGATGGCGCGGCCCGCGCGGCGGCGGGCGCGTTCGCGGGCGGCGTCGCCGAACTCGCGCCACAGCGCGTGCGACAGCGCATTCTCGTCGAAGCGCCACTCGGCGTGCCACTGAACGCCGACGCAGAACAAGTCCTTTTCGACGTAGCGGATCCCCTCGATCACGCCGTCCGGCGAGACGCATTCGACCTCGAACCCGGGTGCGACCTCGTCGACGCACTGGCCGTGCAGCGAGTTGACCATGATCTCGCGGCGCCCGATCAGCCCGTGGAAATAGCCTTCCTTCGCCATCACGACCGGGTGCCGCGGGCCGAACTTGTGCTCCATGTCGCCTTCGCGCGGCATGCGGTGGTCGTTGAAGCCGGGGACGAGGTGGCAGCGGTAATGCAGCGTGCCGCCCATCGCGACGTTGATTTCCTGAATGCCGCGGCAAGATCCGAAAACCGGCACGCCGCGCGCGAGGCACTCGCGGATCAGCGGCAGCACCGTGTGGTCGCGCGGCGGGTCGCGTACCTCGTCGTCGGGAAACGGCTGGCCGCCGTAGTGGTGCGGCTCCACGTTGGCACGGCCGCCCGTCAGCATCAGCCCGTCGAGGCGGTCGGCAAGCTCCCCGAAATCGTAAAAATCGGCGAGCGCCGGAATGACCATCGGCACCGCGCCCGCGCCCCCGGCGACGGCCCGGATGTACCGCTCGCCCGAGCCGTGCTGGGCAAGCGAATGGTTGGGCATGAAGATCTGGCTGGCGGGAATGCCGACCAGCGGCTTCGGACTCTCACTCATGACCCATGGCTATCACGTTGCGCCCCGGCGGACAATTGCGACCCTCGCATGACTGAATTTCGCGGTGTCTTTTTCTGCGGTTTCGGCCCTCTCTCCCTCCCGGCCACCCATGAGGATATCGGCGTCGGGTGGTCGGGGGGCTGAGATCGTGAAACGGACGAAGGCCGGTGCGTTTCTGCGCAGATCAATATGTCCGCCTCTACTGGAGCTCGCGTTCGTACTTGGTCTCGTCGAACGCAAAGACGCCGGGCGGGATCGCGACGTTGAACGCGGCGCCGACCAGCGTGACATTTGTCGTCACGCCCTGGGCGTCCACGACCGTCCAGCGGCGGAGCTGCAGCGGATTGTCCGAAAAGGTCAGGGTGAAGCTCCCCGCCTCGGGCGCGTCCGTCTCGCCGAGCACGACGGATATCGTCTGCTTCTCGCGAACCACGCGGTGCACTTCCACCTGGCCGGAGAAGCGAATCTTGTCGCCCACCAGAAAGCCCACCGGGGTCGACGAGATCGGTATGTGCGTCACCGTCTCGAGCTCGGTATCGACGTGCAGGAGCCAGTTGCCGTTGGCGTAGACCTGGACCGTTGCCGGCGGCTTGTAGTCGAGCCGTAGCCGCCGGGGCCGCTCGATGTAGATCGTGCCCTCGGCGAACCGGCCGCCCGAGGCGAGCTGCACGAACGGGCTCCTGAGCGTCTCGATGTTGTTGAGATAGGCCTCGATCCGCGCAACGTCGGCCTTGTCCTTGTCCGACAGGCGGTACTCCGCCGCGGCCGGGAGGGCGAAGGAGGCGGCGAGCACAAGCGCCGCCGCGTGTCGGGCGATTGACCGGATCATGGGCCCATATATAGGGGGAAATGAGGCGAGGGAAAGGCAGGCCCTTTCGACGCGCTCAATTCTCCCGGCTGTCGATGTCGCGGGCGAGGACCTCGCGCTTGCCGACATGGTTGGCCTTGGAAATCACGCCCTCCGCTTCCATGCGCTCGATGATGCGGGCCGCCCGGTTGTAGCCGATCTGCAGGTGGCGCTGGACGAAGCTTGTCGAGGCCTTGCGCTCGCGGCAGACAATGGCGACCGCCTGGTCGTAGAGCTCGTCCTCGGCGCTGCCGCCGCCGGTCCCACCCGCCGCCTCGCCGTCGGGACCCGGGATGAAGGGCGACTCGTGCTCGCCCTCGGTCACCTCCTCGATGTAGTCCGGGCCCGCCTGGCCGCGCAGGAAGTTGACCACGCGCTCCACCGCCTCGTCCGAGACGAACGGGCCGTGCACGCGGCTGATGCGGCCGCCGCCCGCCATGTAGAGCATGTCGCCCTGGCCGAGCAGCTGCTCCGCGCCGCCCTCGCCGAGGATGGTGCGGCTGTCGATCTTGGAGGTCACCTGGAACGAGATACGCGTCGGGAAGTTCGCCTTGATCGTGCCGGTGATGACGTCGACCGACGGCCGCTGCGTCGCCATGATCAGGTGAATGCCCGCGGCGCGCGCCATCTGGGCGAGGCGCTGGACGGCCGCCTCGACCTCCTTGCCGGCGACCAGCATCAGGTCGGCCATCTCGTCGACGATGACGACGATGTAGGGCAGCGGGTTCATGTCGTACTGCTGCTCTTCGTAGACCGGCTCGCCGGATTCGGGATCGAAGCCGGTCTGCACCGTGCGCGTCAGGATCTCGCCCTTCTTCGCGGCGTCGGCGATGCGCTGGTTGTAGCCGTGGATGTTGCGCACGCCGAGGCTCGACATGGCGCGGTAACGATTCTCCATCTCGCGCACCGCCCAGCGCAGCGCGACGACGGCCTTGGCCGGGTCGGTGACGACCGGCGACAGCAGGTGCGGAATGTCGTCGTAGACCGACAGTTCCAGCATCTTGGGGTCGATCATGATGAACTTGCACTGGTCGGGCGTGAGGCGATAGAGCAGCGACAGGATCATCGTGTTGACTGCGACCGACTTGCCGGAGCCGGTCGTGCCCGCGATCAGCAGATGAGGCATGCGGGCAAGGTCGACCATGGTCGGCGCGCCGCCGATGTCCTTGCCGAGCACCAGCGTCAGCGCGCCGGAATGCTTCTCGTAGTCGCGCGCGGAGACGAGCTCGCGCAACGCGACCAGCTCGCGCGTCGAGTTCGGCAGTTCGATGCCGATGACGTTCTTGCCCGGCACCACCGCGACGCGGACCGACACGGCGCTCATCGAGCGCGCGATGTCGTCTGCGAGGCCGATCACGCGCGACGATTTCGTTCCCGGCGCGGGCTCGAGCTCGTAGAGCGTGACGACGGGGCCGGGGCGTACCTTCACGATACGGCCGCGCACGCCGAAATCCTCCAGGACGGATTCGAGCAGGCGAGCGTTTTCGGCCAGCGCTTCCTCGTCGAGCTTGTCGGCCGGGCTGTCCCCGGGCGGCTCGTCGAGTGCGTCGAGCGGCGGCAGCGAGTACTCGCCGGTGCCGAGATCGAAACTGGACTGAGCGGCTTCCGCAGCGCGCTTGCCGCTGGCCGCCTTGCGCCGCTTGGGGGCGACGATCTTCTTCTGCGAGGCCGCATCCCGCTCTGTCGCCGAGGTGTCGTAGGGTGAGCCGTCACGCGTTGGTTTCCGGCGGCCGAGGGTCGGCTCGCGGCGTCCATCGCCGAGATCGGCGACCGGGTCGGGCTCTATTTCTATTTCGTCCCCGCTCTGAGGAATGTCGTCTTCCCATGGGCCATCTTTGGTCCGCCTGCGGACTGGCAGACGCGCGCGCCGCAGAAGCGACCATGCGGCGGCCCCGACGCGGCCCGCGGCCCGCGCGATTAAACGCCCGACGGCCATGCCGTATCGGGCAGAAGAACCGCTCATGCGGCCCGCGCCTCTAACGAGAGAAAGCCATTCGTCTCGACTGAGGCCAAGCGCCGCGCCGAACGCCGCCGCGGCGAAAAAGCCGCTTGCGAGAGCGAGCGCCAATTGCGGCACGGCGCCTGCGGCGAGCGTACCGAGTTCGGCCAGCAGTATGCGGCCTGTTAAGC
>JAYPTI010000070.1:0-16085 GCA_038133505.1 Alphaproteobacteria bacterium | reverse complement strand
TTTGAGGGCCCCGCCGCCGGACACGGTGCCGCCCGGTCTTTTGAGCCGCACCCGCAGGGGGGGGAGGGAGCTGTCGGCGCCGAGGGCCGCGATCGTCTCGATCCGCCTGTCGTCGCGGACGATGACGCCGTCGATATCTACACGGACGATGCGGTCGCCGGACAGGCCGCCGCCGAACCGTCCCCAGGCGGCGACGACGGCCCCAACCACGGCCACGATGGCAACCACCCGCCAGAAGGTCAGCCGGCGCTTCAGGCGGCGCCGGTCGATCAGATAGTCTGGATCGTAGGCCACCCTACAAGACGCCCCATCCGTTCAGGGACCCGAACGGGATCAGGATTTCTCCTGATCCCCCTCGTCCGCCTCTTCCGCGGCAGGCGCTTCGGCGGTCTCGGCTGCCGCCTCGCCGCTGTCCGCCTCGTCGCGGGCACGGTTGAGCGCGGCACCAAGGATGTCGCCGAGGCTCGCGCCGGAATCGGAGGAGCCGTAATCGGCCATCGCCTGCTTCTCCTCTTCCATCTCGTGCGCCTTGACCGACAGGCTGAGCTTGCGGTCCTTGCGGTCGATGTTGGTGACGCGCGCATCGATGCGGTCGCCCACCGCGAAGCGGTCGGGCCGCTGCTCGGAACGCTCGCGCGACAGGTCGGCGCGGCGGATGAAGCCCGGCAGCGAGCCGGACACCGTCACCTCGAGGCCGCCGTCGGTTACCGCGGAAACCGTGCAGGTCACGGTGTCGCCCTTCTTGATGCCTTCCATGGCGGAGGCGTAGGGGTCGTCCGAAAGCTGCTTGATACCGAGGCTGACGCGCTCCTTCTCGACGTCGACGTCGAGAATGCGGGCCGTCACCATGTCGCCCTTGTTGTAGGACTTGACGGCTTCCTCGCCGTCCATCTCCCACGACAGGTCGGACAGGTGGACCATGCCGTCGATGTCGCCGGGCAGGCCGACGAACAGACCGAACTCGGTGATGTTCTTGACCTCGCCCTCGATGTCGCCGCCGGCCGGATGGTTGGCCGAGAACGACTCCCACGGGTTGTCGTAGCACTGCTTGAGGCCAAGGCTGATGCGCCGCTTCTGCGGGTCGACCTCGAGCACCATGACGTCGACTTCCTGGCTGGTCGAGACGATCTTGCCGGGATGGACGTTCTTCTTGGTCCAGCTCATCTCGGAGACGTGGACCAGGCCCTCGACACCGGGCTCCAGCTCGACGAACGCGCCGTAGTCGGTGATGTTCGAGACGCGGCCGGTGAACTTGGTGCCGACCGGATACTTGAGCTCGGCGCCCTCCCACGGGTCCGCATCGAGCTGCTTCATGCCGAGCGAGATGCGCTGCGTTTCCGAGTTGTAGCGGATGACCTGGACCTTGACGGTCTGGCCGATCGACAGCGCCTCGGTCGGATGGTTGATGCGGCGCCACGCGATGTCGGTGACGTGCAGCAGGCCGTCGACGCCGCCGAGATCGACGAACGCACCGTAGTCGGTGATGTTCTTGACCACGCCCTCGAGGATCTGGCCTTCCTTGAGGGACGCCAGAAGTTCGTTGCGCTGTTCGGCGCGGGACTCTTCGAGAACCGCACGGCGGGAAACGACGATGTTGCCGCGGCGGCGATCCATCTTGAGGATCTGGAACGGCTGCGGCGTGCCCATCAGCGGGCCGACGTCGCGGATCGGGCGAACGTCGACCTGGCTGCCCGGCAGGAACGCAACGGCGCCCGACAGGTCGACCGTGAAGCCGCCCTTGACGCGGCCGAAGATCGTGCCGGTGACGCGCTCGGTCTTCTCGAACGCGATTTCGAGCTGCGTCCACGCCTCTTCGCGGCGGGCGCGCTCGCGGCTGAGAACGGCTTCGCCGTTCCGGTTTTCCATCCGCTCGAGATAGACGTCGACGACGTCACCGGGCACGATTTCGGGCGGCTGGCCCGGTACGCCGAAGTCCTTCAGCGGCACGCGGCCCTCGGACTTGAGGCCGACGTCGATGAGAACGTTGTCGCCATCGATCGACAGCACGGTTCCTTTGATGACGGAACCTTCGGAAAGCTCGCCGTCTCCGAAGCTCTCCTCGAGCAGCGCGGCGAAATCTTCGGTCATTGCGGATTGGGTTTCTGTTGCCATGGGTTTTCCTGATTGATCCTTTCCGGAACTAAAAACGCGGCGCGCGGACGCACGCCGAAGCGACGGTCCACGGGACATCGTTGGAAGTTCCACTTTTCCTGCAGCGGGATCGGTCACGTGCCCGGCGGGGGCGGCCTCCGCGTTTGAATTTGCCGCGTTTCTCTTGGCGGAAACGCGACAGACGCGACTGTCACCGGTGCCCGGGATGCAGCGCCTGAAACTTCTCCCTTGGCGCCGCGTGCCGTCCTGACCTGCAGAACGCGCGGTTTATACGCAAAACGCCCCGGTTTCGCAACCGGTTTGGCGTCGCTGAATCGAGCGGCTCCGGCCCGCTCACCCGCAAGCGGGCCTTGAATCAAACCGTAAAGGCCAGCCCGAGGCCGGTCATCAGCTCAGAAAAGCCGGGAAAACTGGTGCCGATGGCCGCCGCATCGTCGATCCGGACCGGTTTTTCGGCCGCCGCGCCCATCACCAGGAAGGCCATCGCGATCCGGTGGTCGAGATGGACGGCGATCTCGGCGCCGCCGGGCGGCGGGCCGCCGCAGCCCTCGATGACGATGTCGTCGCCGTCGGCGCGCACGCCGACGCCGCAGGCAGACAGCCCGTCGACGATGGCCGCGAAGCGGTCGCTTTCCTTGACACGGAGCTCGCCGAGTCCGCGCATCCGGGTTTCGCCGGACGCGAACGACGCCGCGACCGCCAGGATCGGGTATTCGTCGATCATCGACGGCGCCCGCTCGGCCGGCACGTCGGTTCCCTTGAGGGGGCCATGGCGGAAGACCAGATCGGCGACCGGCTCGCCGCCGGATTCGCGCTCGTTCCCGATGCGGAGGTCCGCCCCCATTTCGCGGAGCGTCTCGAACAGCCCGGCGCGCAGCGGATTCATGCCGACATTCTCGACGGTCAGCTCGGATCCGGGCACCAGCAGCGCGGCGACGCCGGGAAACGCCGCGGACGACGGATCTCCGGGTACGACGACTTCCGTCGCCTCGAGCTCGGCATGGCCGGTGACGGATATCGCGACACCGCCGCCGTCGGCGTCCGATACCTCTATATCCGCGCCGAAGGCCCGGAGCATGTTCTCGGTGTGATCCCGGGTCGCCTTGCGCTCGATCACCGTCGTCCGTCCGGGCGTATTGAGCGCCGCCAGCAGGATCGACGATTTGACCTGCGCGGAGGCCACCGGCACCTCGTAGTCGATCGGTATCGGCTCCGTCGTGCCGCGCAGCAGGATCGGCATCCTGCCGCCGCCCTTTTCGTCGGTCCGCGCCTCGAAGTCGGCGCCCATCTTCGATAACGGCACGATTACACGGTCCATCGGGCGCGACCTGAGCGACTCGTCGCCGGTGACGTGCGCGGTAACGTCCTGCGTCGCTATGAGCCCCATCAGAAGCCGCGCCCCGGTGCCGGAGTTCCCGAAATCGAGCACGTCGTCGGGCGACAGGAACCCGCCGACGCCGACGCCGTCGACCAGCCACGCGCCGCCTTCCTTGCGAACGCCGGCGCCGAGCGCGTTGAGCGCGGCGGCGGTGCGCAGCACGTCGTCGGCCTCGAGCAGCCCCTCGATACGGGTGCGGCCCACGGCGCTCGCGCCCACCATCAGCGCGCGATGCGAAATCGACTTGTCGCCCGGCACGCGGATCGTGCCCTTGACGGCGGAGGCGCGCTCGGAGGTGAGAGAGGTCACGGACGGTTCCCGTTCAGGCGAAAGATGGGCGGGTCTGTAGCATAAAGCCGGTGCGGCGGAATAGCGCGGCGATTTAGCTTTTGACAGACCCGGCCGAACATGGCAAACGCACCCGTCCGAAACACTAAAGAGTATGGAGGCTTGCCTTGGCGAAGCCGGAATGGGGCCTGAAACGGACCTGCCTGAGCTGCAGCACGCGGTTTTACGACATGCAGAAAGAGCCGATCGTCTGCCCGAACTGCGGGACGGAGTTCGATCCGCTTGCACTCGTCCGCCCGCGCCGCGCCCGCGCCGCGGCCGCCGCGAGCCAGGCCAAGGAAAAGGCCCCGGCGCCCGTGAAGGCCGCCGAGGAAGACTCGGAAGATATCGATCTCGATGACGACGATCTCGACGACGATATCCGCTTCGCCAAGCCGCTGGACGAGGATCTGATCGCCGATGCCTACGACTGGCACGACGAGGCCGACCGGTATGTGCCCGGCGTGGGCGGGGGCACGGGCTATGACGAGGACGACCGCTGACGGGCGTCCCGCGGCCGCACCGGCGGAGACGCCGGGATTTTTTCCTTGCGGCGGCGAACGCATATTAAATAAAGTGCGCGCCGCCCGGCGGCCCGGTCCTCTCGGGGATGGGAACCGCCGGAACACGAAGAATACCGAACCAGTTTCGGGGCCATAGCTCAGTTGGGAGAGCGCTTGAATGGCATTCAAGAGGTCGTCGGTTCGATTCCGATTGGCTCCACCAAAACGAAGGGCCCGGCAGATCGCCGGGCCCTTTTCTTATGGGCGACGCGCGGTGCGCGCGTGCTACAAACAGGGACAAACGAAAACGAGGGAGCCCCCGACCCCATGTCCAGCCTGATCGACGCGCTGCGCGACATCGTCGTCGCCAACCGGATCCTCGCCCACGAAGACGTCGTCGACGCGTTCGGCCATGTCAGCGTGCGTCATCCCGACAATCCGGGCCATTACCTGATGGCGCGCTCGCGCAGCCCGGAGCTGGTGACGATGGACGACATCATGGAGTTCACGCTGGCGGGCGATATCGTCGGCGGCGACGACCGCAAGCCCTATGCCGAGCGGCACATCCACGGGGGCATCTACGAGGCGCGGCCCGACGTGCACTCGGTCGTCCACAACCATTCGCACGCGGTCATTCCGTTCAGCGTGACGCAGACGCCGCTGCGCCCGATGATGCACGTCACCGGCGTCATCGGCGGGCACGTGCCGGTGTGGGACATCGAGGATAAGTTCGGCGGCACGTCGCTGCTGGTCACCAACATGGAGCAGGGCCGCGACCTGGCCGAGAAGATGGGCGACGCCGCCGTCGTGCTGATGCGGGGCCACGGCTGCGCCGTCGCCGGCGAGGGCATCAAGCAGACGGTGCTGACCTCGATCTACACCCAGGTGAACGCCAAGCTGCAGCTGCAGGCTATGCCGCTGGGCGAGGTGAAGTATCTCAGCCCCATCGAGATCGAGCTGACGCCGGAGACGCTGATCGGCCCGCTCGCCATGGAACGCGCCTGGGAATATTTCGCGCGCCGCGCTATGGGCGGCGAGTTCTGACGATGGTCCCGGCGGGGACGGCGTGACGGCCGGGACATGAATTCAGGGGGCGAATTCCCGGAATTCCGGCCCGACTTCTTCGCCCGGCAGGACGAGATGCCGGACGAGATGTTCTATTCGATACCGCGGCTCGTCACCCATATCGACGACGAGGCGTGCGCCGCGCTCGCCGGCTATTACGCGACCCTCCTCAAGGAGGGCGACGTCGTTCTCGATTTGATGTCGAGCTGCGTGTCGCACCTGCCCCGGGACGCCGCCTGCGGAAAGGTGATCGGCCACGGCATGAACCGGACCGAGCTGGAGGCCAACCCGCAGCTCGACGAGTATTTCCTGCAGAACCTGAACAAGACGCCGGACCTGCCGTTCGAGGCCGCGTCTTTCGATGCCTGCCTGATCGCGGTGTCGGTGCAGTATCTGACGCGGCCGGTCGAAGTGTTTGCGGAGATCGCCCGGATATTGAAGCCGGGCGGCGTTCTCGCCGCATCGTTCTCCAACCGGATGTTTCCGACGAAGGCGATTGCGCTTTGGCAGGCGATGGGCGACGCCGCGCACGGCGAGCTGGTCTGCGAATATGCGCGCCGCGCCGGCGGGTTCGACGAGCCCGTCATACGGGACCTGTCGCCGAACCCGGGCCGGAGCGATCCGCTATACGCCGTCGAGGCACATGCCGCAGCGCACGCCTGACGGGGTCCCGGCTCAGATCAACGCGTAGACGGAACCGATCGCGAGGGTATAGCCGGCGAGCAGCCAGAGCGTGAGCTTAGGATGCGGCCGAACGACGTGGCAGGTCTGAAACATGTTGGCAGGCAGCATTGGAACACTCCATTGGAAAAATATCGGATCGAATATTGCCATATAGGTTTTAATATGCCGTTATTATTATAATTATATTGTCGTTTGTTTCATTTATAATTGATGTTCATTTAATTATATTCTTCCACTAATCAATCGAAAATTTATCGGGCATTGACGACATTAGGATTAAGACTTTTTTCAGCCCCTCCCCTTACCCTGCCATGGCAATTTCGTTCGGGCAGACCAATGGACTTCTACACTCTCGCGCGCCAGTTCGTGTGCGTCGTCATCGCCGCAACGCTCTCCCTGACGGTCACCGTCGTGGAGAAGATGCTTTCGCAACGGCCGGAATGGCTGGAAAAGATCGCGCTTCTCGAAGCGCAGTTCCGGGCCATTGCGGAAGGCCGCGACGGCGCGCCCGATGCGGACACCTCCCTGCCGCCGCCCGCCGACGCGCCGCGGGCGAGCCGGGCCCAGCCGCGCGCAGACCTGCCGGTCGACCTGCAGGGCCTGGTGGACGGGTCCGGCAAGCTCCTGGAGTTCACCCAGCACGTGAAGTTTCGCGGCCTGATGCTGGATCCGGAATTCTGCGAAAAGGTGGAACGCGAGTGGACGGTCAAGACGCTGCTGTCCTACATGCTGACCGCGGAAAAGTCGCTCAAGGAGCAGGCGTCCGAAGCCCACGATACGGCGGCGCGGATGATTTCCGCGGGCCGCGGCGACGCGCCGACTGCCTGACGTCGCGGTGGCGCGCGCCGTTGAAAACGCCGACAGCAACCCCCATATAGGGCAAAGCGGGCGCCGCATACGGGCCCGCGACATATTTCTCGCTCACACGAGGGGAAGACGCATGACGCGGCTATCGCTGTTCAACAGTCCGTTACTGCTCGGGTTCGACGATCTCGAGCGCGCGCTCGACAGGGTGTCGAAAGCGTCGTCGGACGGTTACCCGCCCTACAACATCGAACGCATCGGCGAAGACGGCATCCGCATCACGCTGGCCGTCGCCGGATTTTCCGACGACGAACTGTCGGTGACCGTCGAGAATGCCCAGCTTGTCGTCCGCGGCAAGCAGGAGGACGACGCCGAACGGCAGTTCCTGCATCGCGGCATCGCCGCGCGCCAGTTCCAGCGCTCGTTCCTGCTGGCCGAAGGCATCGAGATCGAAGGCGCGGAGCTCGACAACGGGCTCCTGCATATCGACCTCAAGCGGCCCGAACCGGCAGCGCTGTCGCGCTCGATCGAGATCCGGACCGCCGGCAAGCGGCCCAGCCTCAAGGCGATCGATATCGAACCGGAGGAAAAGGCGTCCTGAACGGCCGCCAACGACCATGCGTCACCCGCCGTCCGCGGGTACAGATCGGAGTAGTGTCATGGAAAGAACCGAGTTTCTGAGCCGCCAGATGTCGCCGCAGGATTTCGCCCTGCTCGGCATGCACCAGGTCGCGTTCGTCAAGCCGGGCCGTCGCGAAGGCCACGAAGGGTTTGCCGTGTTCGCCGCCGACGGCACCGAGATCGCGTTCATCGAAAACGAGCGCGACGTTGCGTTCGCCGCCGTGCGCCAGCACGACCTGGAACCCGTCAGCGTCCACTGACGGGCGTTTCCGCAATTCCGTAAGTCAGGCGTTTCCGTAAAAGGGAAGCCGCGCCGCGCGCCGATCGGTCAGGCGGCGTTCTTCTGCGCGTCGCGGGTCAGCAGCGTGTAGATCGTCTCGGCGCTCGACGCGTCGCGCAGCTTCTCGCAGCTCGCGGCGTTGCGCAGCACCCGCGAAATCCGGGCCAGCGCCTTCAGGTGATCGGCCCCCGCCGACTCGGGCGCCAGAAGCAGGAAGATCAGGTCGACGGGCTGGCCGTCGATAGCGTCGAAATCGACCGGCGATTCGAGCCGCGCGAAGCAGCCGTACAGCTTGTCCAGATCCGCCAGCTTGCCGTGCGGGATGGCGATGCCGCTGCCGACGCCGGTCGTCCCGAGGCGCTCGCGCTCCAGCAGGACGTCGAAGATCTCGCGCTTGGCGATGCCCGTCGCGTCGGCGGCGTGGCTGGAGAGCTCTTCCAGCGCATGTTTCTTGCTGGACGCCTTCAGCGACGTAACGACGCTGCTCTGAGTCAGAATATCGGTGATTTCCATATTCGGGTCCCTGCGCCCTCAGGCCGCATTATCGCTCTGCGGATCGATCCAGCCAATATTTCCGTCGCGACGACGGTAGACGACGTTGAGATTGCCGTTGCCGGCATTCGTGAAAACGATCGCGGCGCGCTCCGACAGTTCGAGGCGCATGACCGCCTCGCTGACGGAGATGATATCGATTTCGCGCGTGTTCTCGGCGATGACGGCCGGGTTGTCGCCGGCCTCGCCCAGCTCGTCGTCGGCGCCGGTGTCCTCGGCGGCGATGATGTAGCGCTGCACGTTGACCGCATCTTCCTTCGCGGTCGCCTTTTCCTTGCGCCGATGATCCTTGATGCGCCGCTTGTAGCGCCGGAGGCGCTTCGCGATCCGCTCCAGCGCGGCGTCGAACGCGGGATGGGCCTCGTTCGCCTCGCCGTGCGCCTGCACGGTGACGCCGCGGCCGGCGTGAACCAAAATATCCGCCCGCATGCCGTGACCGGCGCGGGACAGCGTGACAGTGGAATCTACGGCGTGTTCGAGATACTTGCCGACGAGATCGACCAGGTGATCCTCGGCGTACGCCTGAAAGGCCTCGCCGATGTCGACCTGCTTACCGGAAACCGTTACCTGCATGCGCGTCTTGGTGCGGGGCGACCGCTGTAGTTTCTACATTCTTGAAGAAGTTCGGGGGGCAATCTGTGGCCTCCTTCCGAGGGCGCGGAAAATACCACCGCCGCCCCGAGTGTCAATAGCGCCGGGATACCCCTCCCGGGCGTGCCGTTTCAGACATGCAGCGTCTTCTCGCGCCGGCGCTGGACCGACGAGGGAATCCGCATTGCATCGCGGTATTTGGCGACCGTTCGCCGTGCGATGTCGATCCCCTCCTCGCGCAGGATATCCACGATCCGGTCGTCGGACAGAACCGATTCTGGCTTCTCGCCGTCGATCAGCGACTTGATCCGGAACCGGATCGCCTCGGCGGAGCGCGATTCGCCGTCTTCGTTCAGCCCGATCGCCGAGGTAAAGAAGTACTTCATCTCGAAGATGCCGCGGCTCATGCCGAGATACTTGTTCGCGGTCACGCGGCTCACCGTGCTTTCGTGAACGCCGACGACCTCGGCCACGTCGCGCAGCGTCAGCGGCTTCAGATAGGCGACGCCGTGCTCGAAGAACGCCTCCTGCTGGCTGACCAGCTCGGTCGCGACCTTGAGGATCGTTTCGGCGCGCTGGTGCAGCGCGCGCACCAGCCAGTTCGCCGACTGGAACCGGTCGGAAAGGAATTCGCGGTCGTTCTTCGAGCGCGCCTGGCGGCGGACCAGCGCGTAGTAGCGGGTATTGACCAGCACGCGCGGCATCGCGTCGGCGTTGAGCTCGACCAGCCAGCCTTCGGCGCTGCGCCGGACGAACACGTCCGGCACGACGGGCTGCGCGATATCGTGGTCGAACGGCGACGCGGGGCGCGGGTTCAGCTCCTTTATCTCGGTGACCATCTGCAGCAGGTCTTCGTTGTCGACGCCGCAGAGTTTGCGGAGCTGTGCGAACTCCCGCTTGCCGAGGAGCTCCAGATTGTCGAGCAGCGCCTGCATGGCGGGGTCGAGCCGGTCCTTCTCGCGCAGCTGGAGCGCCAGGCATTCCGACAGGCTGCGCGCGAAGATGCCGGGCGGGTCGAGCTGCTGGCAGCGCGCCAGCGTCGCCTCGACCTGGGCAAGGTCGCAGCCGAGCGCCACGGCGACGGGCTCGAGGTCACCGGCGAGCCAGCCGTTCGCATCGAGGATGTCGATGAGCCGGCCGGCGATCATCATTTCCGACGGGTCCTCGAAATCGATGTTGATCTGCGCGATCAGGTGGTCGCGAAGCGTGGGCTCGTCGGTCGCGAGATTCTCGAGGCCGCTCAGGTCGTCGTCGAACCCGCCGCCCGAGGCGTTCCACATCAGGGAATCGTCGGACGCGCCGTCGGAAGCCGATTCCGGCTCGTAGACGTTCTCGTAATCGGCATCGAGCGCCCGGTCGTCGTCGCCCATGCTTTCGGATGTGGCGTGGTCGGCGGAATCGGGAAGCACGTCGTAATCGTCGTAGGCGGGATCTTCGGGCGACAGCTGAGCGTCTTCCCCGTCCGCGTCGAAATCGCCCGTGTCGGTATCGCCCGCCGCATCGTCGCCACCGGCGTCGCTGCTCTCCGACGCCGCGCGGTCGCCGTCCGAGTCCATGACGCCCTCCGCGTCCTCGCGTTCGAGAAGCGGGTTTTCCTCGATTTCCTGTTCGATGTACTCGGCAAGCTCGACATTGGACATCTGCAGCAGCTTGATCGCCTGCTGCAGCTGCGGCGTCATCACCAGAGACTGGCTCTGCCGCAGGTCCAATCGGGGCCCGAGCGCCATCTGAGCTTTTCCTACCTACACCTGACCAAAATCGTTCATGCGTTGGTAAAGCGTTCTAAAGACTGAATCTTTCGCCGAGGTAAACCCGCCGGACGTCCTTGTGCGCAACGATTTCGGACGGCGCGCCCTCCATCAGCACGGCGCCGTCGTGCATGATATAGGCCCGGTCGACGATATCCAGGGTCTCGCGGACGTTGTGATCGGTGATGAGCACGCCGATGCCGCGGTCCTTCAGATGCGCCACCAGGTTCCGGATGTCGTCCACCGCGATCGGGTCGATGCCGGCGAAAGGCTCGTCGAGCAGCATGTAGCTCGGCTGCGACGCCAGGGCGCGGGCGATCTCGACGCGCCGCCGTTCGCCGCCGGACAGCGCGAGCGCCGGCGTCCGCCGCAGATGGCTCACGGAGAACTCGGCCAGCAGCTCCTCGAGACGCGCCTCGCGGCGGCGCACGTTGTCGTCGGTAACCTCAAGGACGGAGCGGATATTGTTTTCGACATTCAGCCCCCGGAAGATCGATGCTTCCTGCGGCAGGTAGCCGATCCCGAGCCGGGCGCGCCGATACATGGGCAGCGTGGTCACGTCCTGGCCGTCGAGCGAGATCGCGCCGTGGTCGGCGGATATCAGCCCGGTCATGATATAGAAGCAGGTCGTCTTGCCCGCACCGTTGGGGCCCAGCAGACCGACGACCTCGCCGCGCTGGACGTTCACGCTGACGTCGCGCAGCACGGGCCGCTTCTTGAAGCGCTTACCGACCTTATGGGCATACAGCCCGGCGCTGCCGTCGATGACACGCGGCCGCGCCGCATCGCCGGTATCGCGGGCGGGGGACGAACCGATCCGGGAGATATCGTCAGTCACTGGGGCTTCCGCTCCGGCGCGCCGCCGATACCCTGACGCGGATCGGGCACCTGGTCGGGCGTGAAGATTCCCCTGACGCCGCCGGCACCGCGGCCGAACAACTTGCTGACGCCCGTATTAAGGTTAACTTCCGCATGTTCTCCGTTCAGTTGATTGTCGCCACGGGTAATCTTAACCGATCCGGTGAGCGTCGCCACGCCCGTTTCGACGTTGTAGACCCCGCGCGCCGCGCGGACGATCTCGTCGGGCGTCGTGATCACCACGTTGTCGAACGCGTCGACCCGGTTCACCTTTGATTTTCCTTGTTTATCCTTAACAAAGTGTGCTGTCAGCACATCCGCCCGCAGGCGGTTTTCGCCGCGCGTCGCCACGGCATTGCCGCGCGCGACGGCCAGATTCCGCTTTTCCCAGTATTCCAGGCTGTCGCGCGCCGTGATTCGGTCGGTATCGGTATCGAGCCTGACGCCGCCGGTCAGGACCAGAATGCCCTTTTGCACGTCGTAGACGCCCTTGTCGCCGAAGGCGCGCTGGGTCGGTGTCACGATGCGGACGTTGCGATCCGCGTCGATCCGCCAGATCGAGGTCGTGCCGCCCTGGTCGTCCGTGTAGTAGGCCGTGAGCATGTCGGCGAGAACCGATACGTCGCCCTGAACCGCCTTCGCGTTGCCGCGCGCGATATAGGCCTTGTTCTTCGACTGCCACTCGATCCCCTGGTCCGCATGGATCTCGATCGGCTTGCCGCCCGACTGGTTGGGCAGGCCGATGCCCTGCGCGCCCGCCGTGGAGGCGCCCGCGGCAGCGAACGCCGCGATCAGCAGGGCGCCGAAGGTTGTGCGCAGTAACGTCATTTCCTGGCCTTTCCCGGCTTCGGCGCCTTGCCCGGATACAGGACCATCTTCGTCTTGCCGGAAAAGACGATGCGGTCGCCGTTGCCTTCGATCCGGAATCCTTCGGCCACGACGGTGCCGAACGGCCCCTGGCCCCGGACCGGATCGTCGCCCCAGGCCGTGCCGGTGCGAAACTCGATGCGGGCGTCTCGCGTCCGGAACTCGTAGCCGTCGTCGTGGTAGAGCTGGACGCCGCCGGTCAGGTCGAGGACTTCCTTCTGGCGCCAGAAGATGCCGGACGGCGACGTGATGGCAACCCACGACTCGCCCTGCAGGGTGACGTCCGCCTTGGGTTCGGACAGCTCGACCCGCCCCTCGCTCTCGGGCGGCTGAAACGCCGCCGCCGCCGTTACGGAGAACGGGCGGTTTGCGCTGTCGACCCCGGTGAAGCGCGCGTTGACGACGCGCTGGCCGCCGGCGGTCTCGACGTTTATGTCGGACATGCCGAGCCGGAAACGGTCGGGCGGCGGCTCGAGCTCGGGCCAGACGACGAGCAGGATCACGACGATGCCGGCGACGAGGGGAAGCGCGTATTTCGCGAGCCTGACGAAACGGCTGTAGCCGGATCGGTAGCGTTGCGGTGCGGGCGGCGGCGGCACGTCACTGCGCATGGCGTCGCCGGAAGCGTTCTGCCGGTCGGCGATTTCCGGGCGCAGCACCATGCGTCAGGAAAGGCCGGTCCTGAGCACGTCGTGGATATGGACGATGCCCAGGGGACGGCGCTCGTCGACGACGAACACGCTGGTGATCTTCCGGTCGTTCATCATGCCGAGCACCTGGGCGGCGAGAACGTCGGACTGGACAGTCTTGGGCGCCACGGTCATGACCTCGCCCGCCGTCATGGCGAGGATGTCGTTCTCCATGTGGCGGCGCAGATCGCCGTCGGTGATCAACCCGACGAGCGTGCTGCCGGCGTCGACGACGCCGACGCAGCCGAACGACTTCGCGGTCATCTCGATGATCGCCTCGGTCATCGGCGTGTCCTCGCGGACCAGCGGCATCGCGTCGTCGCGGTGCATGATGTCGACCGCCTTGGTCAGGCGCGAACCGAGCTGTCCGCCGGGATGGAGCATCCGGAAATCCTCTGACGAGAAGCCGCGGCGTTCGAGAAGCGAAACCGCGATCGCGTCGCCGAGCGCGAGCATGACCGTCGTCGAGGTGGTCGGTGCGAGGTTCAGGGGACAGGCCTCGGGGCTGTCGGGCATTACCAGCGACACGTCGCCGGCGCGGGCCAGCGCGCTTCCCGCCCGTCCGGTGATCGAGACCAGCGGGATGCCCTTGAGCTTGGCGTAGGCGACGATGTCGGAAAGCTCCGCCGTTTCGCCGGAGTTCGACAGCGCGATGACCGCGTCCTTCACGGTGATCATGCCGAGATCGCCGTGGCTCGCCTCGGCGGGATGGACGTATTGCGTGGGCGTGCCGGTCGACGCTAGGGTCGCCGCGATCTTGTGGGCGACATGGCCGCTCTTGCCCATGCCGGTGACGATGACGCGGCCCTCGACCGAAATCAGCAGGTCGATCGCGCGGTCGAACGCCCCGTCGAGGGCGGCGGACAGCGCCCGGAGCCCGTCGATCTCCATGTCGATGACCCGGCGCGCGGCGTCGATCGCGGTCGCCGGCGCGCCGTCCTCGGTATCCATCAGCCTGTCGTCGCTCTGCGTCATTGAGAAATCTCTCGGATTTGCCGCAATCGTACCCGAATCCGCCGAATCCGGCGAGCCCCGTAGGTGGGGAGCGGGCCGGAACGCGGTATGACCGCCGCGCGAGCTAGTGCGCGAAGATGTCCGTCTCCGGCCAGCCGGCGAGGTCGAGCTCGGCCCGGGTCGGCAGGAAGTCGAAGCTGGCCTGGGCGAATTCGGTCCGCCCCTCGCGCGCGAGCATCTCGTCGAGCTTTTCCTTCAGCGCGTGCAGGTACAGCACGTCGGACGCGGCGTAGGCCATCTGCTGCTTCGTCAGTTCCGACGCGCCCCAGTCCGAAGACTGCTGTTCCTTCGAAATGTCCTGGCCGATCAGCTCCTTGCAGAGATCCTTCAGCCCGTGGCGGTCCGTGAAGGTCCGGACCAGCTTGGACGCGATCTTCGTGCAATAGACCGGCTGGCTGGTGACGCCGAGATAGCGCCGCAGCACCGCGATGTCGAAACGGCCGAAATGATAGAGCTTTAGGACGCTGTCGTCGGTCAGCAGGCGCACCAGATTCGGCGCGTCGAACCCGTCGGGCTCGAACTTGACCAGATGCGCGTTCCCGTCGCCCGCGGACAGCTGCACGAGGCACAGCCGGTCGCGATGCGGGTCGAGGCCCATGGTCTCGGTATCGATGGCGACGATGTCGCCGAAATCAACGTTGTCGGGCAAATCGCCGTGGTGCAGTTCTATCGCCACGGTATCTCCGTTCGCCGCGGTCCGGCAGGCAAGTGCGGCACTGTGCGGCTGGTTGGAAATGGTGCCCAGGAGAAGACTCGAACTTCCACGACCTTGCGGCCACAGGTACCTGAAACCTGCGCGTCTACCAATTCCGCCACCTGGGCATTCGCTTTCCGGCGCTCCGTAAAGCGAAGCGAGGGTATGCAATCCACCCGAACCGATGTCAACTGGTTTCGCCGTTTCGGTTGACGCCATTTCGGGCACTCTTTATTAGCCGTGCTGCACGGACTTTGGCGGAGGCAAACTTCACATGGACGTCGTAACCGTTTTCGGCGGATCGGGATTCATCGGCCGGTACGTGATACGCGAACTCGCCGGCTCGGGCGCCCGCATCCGCGCGGCCGTCCGGCGGCCCGACGGCGCCGGTTTCCTGCGCACGATGGGCGATGTCGGCCAGGTGACGCCGATCGCGGCGAACGTGCGCGACGACGCCTCGGTGGCGGCGGAGGTCGACGGCGCCGACACGGTAATCAACCTCGTCGGGATCCTCTACGAGGCCGGCAAGCAGAATTTCGGCGCCGTGCAGGCCGACGGCGCCCGCCGGGTCGCGGAAGCGGCGAAGGCGGCAGGCGCGAGCCGGCTGATCCAGATATCGGCGATCGGCGCCGACCCGAATGCGGACTCCGTCTACGCCTCGACCAAGGGCGGCGGCGAAGCGCTGGTTCGCGACGCCTTTCCGGGCGCGACCGTGGTGCGGCCCAGCGTAGTGTTCGGGCCGGAGGACGATTTCTTCAACAAGTTCGCGATGATCGCGCGCCCCGCGCCGGCGCTGCCCCTGGTCGGCGGCGGCCATACGAAGTTCCAGCCGGTCTATGTCGGCGACGTCGCGGATGCGATTTCGGCGCTGGCCCGCGACGACGGCGAGGCGGGCGCGACGTGCGAGCTCGGCGGTCCGCAGGTTTACAGCTTCCGGGAACTGATGGAGATCGTCCTAGATGCGATCGGCCGAAAGCGCTGCCTCGTGCCGGTACCGTTCCCGGTGGCGCAGGCGGGCGCGGCCGTTACCGACTGGGCCTACAAGTACCCGTTGAGTGTCGTCCGGAACTTCCTGCCGACGCCGCTATTGACCCAGGACCAGGTCCGACTGCTGCGGCACGACAACGTGGTGTCGGGCGACTGCGCCGGGCTCGAGGATCTCGGGATCGAGGCGACGTCGGTCGAGGCGGTGGTGCCGACCTATCTCAACCGCTACCGCAAGGGCGTCTGGCACACCTGATTTTCCGCTTACGCGGAGACGCACCGGCCCGCTCCCCCTCCCGGCCGCCCATGAGGAT
>JAYPTI010000069.1:13504-16137 GCA_038133505.1 Alphaproteobacteria bacterium | reverse complement strand
AGCGAGGACTAGATGTCGGACGCCGGCGCCTTGATGAAGGGTAAACGCGGCCTGATCATGGGCGTCGCCAACGATCGGTCGATCGCTTGGGGAATCAGCAAGACGCTCCACGAACACGGCGCGGAGCTCGCCTACACCTTTCAGGGCGAAGCGCTCGAAAAACGCGTCCGGCCGCTCGCGGAGTCGACGGGCTCGAACCTGATCCTGCCGTGCGACGTGACGGACGCCGCCAGTATCGATGCGGTGTTCGAGACGCTGAAGTCCGAATGGGGCGGGCTCGATTTCGTCGTCCATGCCATCGCCTTCTCCGACAAGGACGAGCTCAAGGGCAGGTATCTCGATACGTCGCCGGACAATTTCGCGCGGACGATGAACATCTCCTGCTATTCGTTCACCGCGGTCTGCCAGCGCGCCGTCCCCATGATGGAGAGCGGCGGCAGCCTGCTGACCCTGACCTACGCCGGTGCGGAACGCGTGATGCCGCATTACAACGTGATGGGCGTCGCCAAGGCCGCGCTGGAGACGAGCGTGAAGTACCTCGCAGTCGATCTCGGCGGCCAGAACATTCGCGTCAACGCGATCTCGGCGGGCCCGATCAAGACGCTTGCCGCATCGGGGATCGGCGACTTCCGCTACATCCTCAAGTGGAACGAATACAACTCGCCGCTCAAGCGCAACACGTCGCTGGACGACGTCGGCGGGGCCGGGCTCTATCTGCTGTCGCACCTGTCGTCGGGCGTCACCGGCGAGGTGCACCATGTTGACAGCGGCTATCACGTCGTCGGCATGAAGGCTGTCGACGCGCCCGATATCTCCGTCGTCCAAGACAAATAGCCCCATGTCCGACAACAGCTTCGGCGAGCTTTTCCGCGTCACCACGTGGGGCGAGAGCCATGGACCGGCGATCGGCTGCGTCGTCGACGGCACGCCGCCGGGCATCAAGCTCGCCGAGGCGGACCTCCAGGGCTGGCTCGACAAGCGCAAGCCGGGCAGCTCGCGTTTCGTCACCCAGCGGCGCGAGCCCGACCAGGTCGAAATCCTGTCTGGCGTGTTCGAGGGCAAGACCACCGGCACGCCGATCAGCCTGATGATCCGCAACCAGGATGCGCGCTCGCGCGACTACGGCGACATCAAGGACAAGTTCCGCCCCGGCCACGCCGACTACACCTACTGGACCAAGTACGGCATCCGCGACTATCGCGGCGGCGGGCGGTCGTCGGCGCGGGAAACGGCGTGCCGGGTCGCGGCGGGGGGCATCGCGCGCCTGATCCTCGGGCGCGGCGTGAAAATCCGGGGCGCGATGGTCCAGATGGGCGAGCTTTCCATCGACCGCAAGAAGTGGCGCTGGAGCGAGGTCGGGAATAACCCCTTCTGGTGTCCCGATGCGGCCGCCGCCAAGGAATGGGAGTCCTATCTCGACGAGGTCCGCAAGGCCGGATCGTCCGTCGGCGCGGTGATCGAAATCATCGCGTCCGGCGTGCCCGCCGGCCTCGGCGCACCGATCTACGGCAAGCTCGATTCCGATCTCGCGGCGGCGATGATGGGCATCAACGCCGTCAAGGGCGTAGAGATCGGCGCGGGTTTCGGCGCCGCCGCCCTGTCGGGCGAGGAAAACGCCGACGAGATGCGCATGAAGAACGGCAAGGTGGACTTCCGGTCGAACAACGCCGGCGGCATCCTCGGCGGCATCTCGACCGGCCAGGACGTCGTCGTCCGCTTTGCGGTCAAGCCGACGAGCTCGATCCTGACGCCGCGCAACACCGTCACCGCGAAGGGCCGCAACACGACGATCGCCACCAAGGGCCGGCACGATCCCTGCGTCGGCATCCGCGGCGTTCCGGTCGGCGAGGCGATGATGGCCTGCGTGCTGGCCGACCACCTGCTGCGCCACCGGGCGCAGAACGGCTGAAATCAGGCTCTCGTAAAAACCGAAGCCAGTTCGACATGCGGCGACCACAGGAACTGGTCGACCGGATGGACGCGCTCGAGCCGGTAGCCGCCGTCGACCAGCGTCCGCGCATCGCGCGCAAAGGTCGCCGGATTGCAGGAAACGTAGACGACGCGGGCGACGAGTTCCGCGTTGTGGGGCGCCGCGCCGGCCCGCGGCGGGTCAAGAACGACCGTATCGACACCCTGAAGTTCCTCCGCGCGCAGCGGCTGGCGCGCGAGGTCGCGGGTTTCCGTTTCCACATAGGGATCCGCGCGATGCAGGGCGGCGGTTTGCGCGGCCAGCCCCTCGATGGAGCGGACATGTTTTCCCGATGCGGCCAGCGGCAGGCTGAACGCGCCACATCCGGCATAGAGATCGGCGACGTGCGCCGCCTCCCCCGCCGCCGCGAGCACGAAATCGGTCAGAACCGCCTCGCCGGCCTCGGTCGGCTGGACGAAGGCGTCGGGCGGCAGCACCACCGTGCGCCCGCCCCATGACATCTCGGCTGCCTGGAGAGCGATGACCGGTTCGGGCGCGTCTCCCTCCCGCGCCCAGTTCAGCCGGACGATGCCATTAGCCTCGCAGAAGGCTGGCGCGTCCAAGCGAAGATCGAGATCGGGCTCCCGGTCGGCCCAGACGGTCGTGTCGAGGCCCGTATCCGTCAGCGTAAGGGCGACCTCGCCCGACGCCGCATGCGCCTGCA
>JAYPTI010000069.1:0-13494 GCA_038133505.1 Alphaproteobacteria bacterium | reverse complement strand
CCACGATTTCGGGACATGCCACCGGGCAGCTTTCCGCGTTCACGATCCGCTTGCCGGCCGCCTCGCGGAACCCGAGCACGGTCCCGCCCGCCGTCCGGCGGAAGGCGACACGCACCCGGCGGCGCGTGCCGGGCGGCACGGAGACAAGCGGCGCGATATCGGGATCGAGACCGTGCTGCGCGAGCGCCGTCGCGACGCGATCCGATTTCCAGCGCCCGTAGAAGCGGGCCTCGAGATGCTGCAGCGCGCAGCCGCCGCATGCGCCGAAATGAGGGCAGTCGGGCGCCCGCCGGTGCGGACCCGCTTCGAGGATGAGGTCGATCCGGGCGAGCGAAGCGTCGCCGCGGCGGCCGACGATCTTCGCCTCGACGACGTCGCCCGGCGCTGCCAGCGGCACGTAGACCGCCCCCTCGGCGCCGTCGGCGATGCCGTCTCCACGGCCGCCCAGCCGGTCGATGCGAAGCTCCATCAGCCGTCTCTCAACCTACTTTGTGCGCGCCGATCAGGAATTCGACGTTCCCGTCCGCGCCGGTCACCGGGCTCTCGACGATACCGATCACGGACCAGCCGCCGAGCTCGCCGAGCCACGCCTCGATGCGGGCGCAGACCGCCTCCCTCAATGCCGGGTCGCGGACGATGCCGCCCTTGCCGACCTCGCCCTTGCCGACCTCGAACTGCGGTTTTATCAGCGCGGCCAGGTGGCCGCCGGGCCGCACGAACGTCAGCGGCACCGGCAGCACCTTTTCGAGGCCGATGAAGCTCGCGTCGCAGACGACGATATCGACCGGCTCGGGAATCTGCTCCTCCTTCAGGGCGCGCGCGTTGGTGCGTTCCAGCACAACGACGCGGTCGTCCTGGCGCAGTTTCCAGTGAAGCTGCCCGTAGCCCACGTCGACCGCATAGACGCGCGCCGCGCCGCGCGCCAGCAGCACGTCGGTGAACCCGCCGGTCGATGCGCCGACATCGAGACCGATAGCACCGGTCACGTCGAGGTCGAACGCCTCGAGCGCGCGTTCCAGCTTCAGCCCGCCGCGCGACACCCAGGGGTGCTCTCGTCCGCGCACCTCGAGCGGAATGTCGGCGGCAACCGGGGTGCCGGGTTTGTCGATGCGTTTCTCGCCGGAAAAGACGTTGCCGGATCGGATAAGCGCCTGGGCCTGCGTTCGCGTCTCGGCGAGGCCGCGTTCGACCAGCAGGACGTCCGGGCGCTGGCGGGAGGCCGTCGGTCAGGCCCTCCCGCGGGCGAATGCCGCCTCGGCGTCGGTGCCGAGCGCGGAAAGGGCGGTGGCGACGATCCCCGACGCGGACAGGCCGGCGATCTCGACCTGCCGTTGCGGCGTGTCCTGATCGAGGAACGTATCGGGCATCACCATGGGGCGGAACCGGAGACCGCGGTCAAAGGTTCCCTGCATCGCGAGAAACTGCGCGACCTGCGCGCCGAACCCGCCGACCGAGCCCTCCTCGACCGTCACCAGCACTTCGTGCTCGGCCGCAAGTCGGCGGACGAGTTCTTCGTCGAGCGGCTTGGCGAAACGCGCATCGGCGACCGTCGTCGACAGGCCGTGCGAGGACAATTCCTCGGCCGCTTCCAGGCAATCCTGCAGACGCGTGCCGTAGGCCAGGAGCGCGATCTTGGTGCCTTCTCGCAGCACGCGGCCCTTGCCGATGGGAAGGATTTCGCCGCGTACCGGCATGTCCACGCCGACGCCCTCGCCGCGCGGATAGCGGAACGCGCAGGGACCCTCGTCGAACGCGGCGGCTGTCGCGACCATGTGGACAAGCTCGGCCTCGTCCGCGGGCGCCATGACCGTCATGTTCGGCAGGCAGCACAGATAGGCGATGTCGAACGCGCCGCAGTGGGTCTGGCCGTCGGCGCCGACAAAGCCGGCGCGGTCCATCGCGAAACGGACGGGCAGGTTCTGCAGCGCGACGTCGTGGACGATCTGGTCGAACGCGCGCTGGAGGAAGGTCGAATAGATCGCGGCGAACGGCTTCATTCCGTCCGCGGCGAGCCCGCCGGCGAACGTCACCGCATGCTGTTCGGCGAGACCGACGTCGAACGTGCGCTCGGGGAACGCCTCCTCGAACAGGTCGAGGCCGGTTCCCGACGGCATCGCGGCGGTGATGGCGACGATCTTCTCGTCGCGCTTCGCCTCGTCGATCAGGCTTTCCGCGAACACCTTGGTGTAGCTCGGCGCATTCGCCTTGCCTTTGGCCAGCGCGCCGGTAACGACGTTGAACTTGCCGACACCGTGATACTTGTCGTCGGACTGCTCGGCCGGCTCGTAGCCCTTGCCTTTCTGCGTGACGACATGGACCAGCACCGGGCCTTCCGCCTCGTCGTCGCGGACGTTGCGGAGCACGGGGACCAGGTGATCCATGTTGTGGCCGTCGATCGGCCCGACATAGTAGAAGCCGAGTTCCTCGAACAGCGTGCCGCCGGTCAGCATGCCGCGCGCGTATTCCTCCGCGCGCTGGGCCGCCTTCTTCATCGGGCGCGGGAATTTCTCCGACATGTGCCGGCCGATGTCGCGCAGCGACCGGTAGGATTTCGAGGAAATCAGCCGAGACAGGTAGGCCGACAGCGCGCCCACCGGCGGCGCGATCGACATGTCGTTGTCGTTCAGAATGACGATCAGCTTGTTGTGCATGGCGCCGGCGTTGTTCAGCGCCTCGTAGGCCATGCCGCCCGTCATGGCGCCGTCGCCGATCACGGCGATCGCCCGGTTCTTGCCGCCCTGCAGGTCGTTGCCGACCGCGAAGCCGAGCGCAGCCGAGATAGAGGTCGAAGCGTGCGCCGCGCCGAACGGGTCGTATTCGCTCTCGGACCGCTTGGTGAAGCCGGACAGGCCCCCGCCCTGGCGAAGCGTGCGGATGCGGTCTCGCCGGCCGGTCAGGATCTTGTGCGGATAGACTTGGTGACCGACGTCCCACACGATCTTGTCCCGCGGCGTGTCGAACAGGTAGTGGAGCGCAACCGTGAGCTCGACCACGCCGAGCCCAGCGCCGAGATGGCCGCCGGTGTTGGAGACGGCGTCGATGGTCTCCGCGCGCAGCTCGTCGGCGATCTGCTGGAGCTGGTCGGTCCCAAATTTCTTCAGGTCTTCCGGCGTGTTTATCTGGTCTAGGAGCGGCGTCTCTGGCGCCATCGTGGGACCTTCCGGTTACTCGCTTACGCTATTCTTCGTTTCTGCCCGTCTGCGTCTCTACCGGTCAACTGTTCCGGGACAGTACGAATTCCGCGACCGCCCGCAGGTCGTCGGCGCGCTGCCCGAAGGGGTCGAGACGGGAGAGCGCGCTGTCCGCAGCATTCCGGGCCTCCCGGCGGGCGCCGTCGACGCCGAGCGCCGATACGAACGTCGCTTTTCCGGCCTCGGCGTCCTTGCCGACCTTCTTGCCAACATCGTTCTCATTCCCCTCGACGTCAAGTAGGTCGTCGACGATCTGAAACGCGAGTCCGAGTTCGATTCCAAAGGCTTCCAGCGCATCGCAGGCGCCCTCGTCGGCCTCGCCGAGGATCGCCGCCGCCCGCCCCGAATAGGCGAGAAGCATGCCCGTTTTCATCTTTTCCATGCGCGCGATCAACGCGGCGTCTATCGCGGAATGTTCGCTTTCGAGGTCGATCATCTGGCCGCCGACCATGCCGCGGGCGCCCGAGGCCCGCGCGAGCGCCGCCACGAGCGCGCACCGGACGTCTCCCGAGGGATGCGTTTCCGCGTCGGCCAGCACCTCGAACGAAAGAGACAGGAGCGCGTCGCCGGCGAGGATCGCGGTCGCTTCGTCGAACTGCCGGTGGCAGGACGGCCGGCCGCGCCGCATGTCGTCGTCGTCCATCGTCGGCAGGTCGTCGTGGATCAGGGAATAGGCATGCACCATCTCGACCGCCGCGCCGGCGCGCAGCGCGCGTCCGGCGGGCACGTCGAACATCGCCGCGCCGGTCGCCAGGAGATAGGGGCGGATGTACTTGCCGCCTCCGAGCGCCGAATAGCGCATGGCTTCGCAGACCCGCGCTTCCGGCCCGTCCGCCGCGGGCAGGAGCACTTCCAGCGTGTCCTCCATGCGTCCCGCAAAGCGGTCCAGCGCGGACGCGACGGGCAGGTCGGCGACGACCTCACTCAATGTCCGCAGGCTCCGCGCCGACGGTCCCGTCGCCGCCGAGAGAGATTTTCTCGACCTTGGCCTGGGCCTCCTTCAGCTTCTGTTCGCAATGTGCCTTGAGGAGCGCGCCGCGCTCGTAGGCCGAAATCGCGTCTTCGAGCTTGCCCTTGCCGCCTTCGAGCGCGTTGACGATGCCTTCGAGCTCCGCGAGCGCGTCCTCGAACGACATCTTCGCGATATCAGCCTGTTTCGCCGTATCCGCCACTGACCTTCCCCTTTTCCCGGAAACTACGGTTCTTAACGGTTTGCCGCAAGGTTACGCGGCCATCAGCGCGTCGACATGGGCCTGCGCGCTGTTGCCGAGCGCCTCGAGGTCGTAACCGCCCTCGAGCGTGGAGACAAGCCGGCCGTTGGCGAACTCCTCGGCGATTTCCTTGAGCTTCAGCGTCGCCCACTCGAAATCGGGTTCCTCGAAGCGGAGCGACGCGAGCGGGTCGCGCGCGTGCGCATCGAAACCGGCGGAAACGAACACGAATTCCGGCCTGAAAGCCCGGAGCGCCGGCAGGATCGTCCGTTCCATCGCGTCGCGGAACTCGGTGCCGCCGGCGCCTGCGGCCAGCGGCGCGTTGAACACGTTGCCGACGCCGGTCTCGCTCGCCGCGCCGGTACCGGGATAGTGCGGGAACTGGTGGCTGGACGCGAACAGCGTGTCGGCATCGCGCTCGAACATCGCCTGCGTTCCGTTGCCATGGTGGACGTCGAAATCGACGATCGCCACGCGCTGGAGGCTGTGCGCGGCGCGCGCGTGCATCGCGCCGATGGCGACGTTGTTGAACAGGCAGAACCCCATGCCGCGCTCGGGCTCCGCATGATGGCCGGGCGGGCGCACGGCGCAGAAGGCGTTGTCGATTTTCCCGGCAACGACGTCGTCCACCGCCGCGATGATCGCGCCGGCCGCCCGCAGCGCCGCCTCGCCGCTGCCCGGGGAGACGATGGTATCCGCGTCGAGGCGCGCGTATCCCTCCTCGGGGATGTTGTCCATGATCAGCTTCACGTAGTCGCCGTTATGGACGCGGGACAGCTGGTCGACCGTCGCGAGCGGCGCTTCCCGCCGGTCCAGCGCGCTGTAGGAATCGCCCGACAGCGCGGCATAGACGGTCTCGATCCGGGCGATCTTTTCCGGATGACCGGGGCTCGTATCGTGCCGGAGCGAACTTTCATGGGTATAGAGAGCGGTCGTCATCGAAGTTCTCCCTTTCCGGGAATATAGCGCGCGGGCAGCGCCGGGGCGACGGAATCGGCTCCCGCTGTGCGTGAGGGGTGCAACGGGACAAGCCGGCCGCATATCGGGACATCGTCTTGGCCATTGACAACAGGCCGCAACAAACGGACATAATCGCCCCGATTGCGGGGAAATCGGACTGTTCGCGCGAACGAACCGACGCTCCGGTCGCAAGAAATGCTGCGAACCGCAAATCCGTCCCGGGATCGAATTGACATGCGCTTGACCCTGCCCAGAATTCTGCCGATTGCGTGCGTTGTCGCAGCGGTGACGCTCGCCCTGCCGACGTCATCGCCCGTCGCCCAGTCGTCCGACGCATCCCAGAAGAAGGCCGGCGAGCCGGCCAAAGGCGGCAATCCCGCCGCGGGCAAACCCGGCGGCAAGCCCGAAGGCGGCGCACAGCGCGGCGGCGGCCGCCCGACATTCGTTCAGGTCGATGACGTCGTCCGCGGCGAGATGATCGAGACCGTCCCGATTTACGGCCGCGTGGTCGCGCGCCAGGCCGGCGTGGTTGCCGCGCGCGTTCGAGGCGGTGTCGCGGAGATCCGGGCCGACGTCGGCATGCGCGTCCGGAAGGGCAATGTGATCGCCGTCCTGCTGACCGACATGCTCAAGAGCGAGCGCACCCTGAAAGACGCCGAAATTGCGGAATTCAAGGCGAAGATCCAGACCGCGGAGGCGCAGGTCCGCCTCGCCGAACAGGAGCTCAAGCGTATCGAAAGGCTCCGCAATTCGTCGGCGTTCTCGCCGGCGCGCTACGAGGACAAGCGGCGCGAGGTGGAGCGTTTCCGCAGCCTCGTCGCGGAGACCACGGCGCGGGTCACGCAGGCCGAGGTCGAACGCAACATGGCGGACATCAATCTGACGAACGCCACGATCCGCGCGCCCTACGACGGGGTCATCACCCAGCGGCACACGGAAATCGGCGCTTTCGTGAACGTCAGCGACAAGGTCGTCACGATGACCAACGACACGGCGCTCGAGATCGAGGCGGACGTGCCGTCGATCCACATCGCCGGGCTCCGCGAGGGCATCACGGTGTCGGTCGAGCCTGAAACGGCCGCGCCTTTCGACGCCGTCGTCCGCGCGGTCGTGCCGGAGGAGAACCAGCTTACCCGCACGCGTCTCGTCCGGTTCGTGCCGAAGCCGGGATCTGCGACGCCGGCGCTTGCGGCCAACCAGAGCATTCGCATCCACATCCCGACCGGCCCGCCGCGGCTGGTGACGACGGCGCACAAGGACGCGCTGCTGCACCGCAGGGGCGCCACGGTGATGTTCGTCTACGCGGACGGCAAGGTCGCCCGCCGCGAGGTAACCATCGGCCAGGCGTTCGGCAACCGGTTCGAGATCGTCGACGGCCTCAAGCCCGGCGACAAGGTCGTGACCCGCGGCAACGAGCGACTTCGCCCCAACCAGGAAGTACAGGTGCGCGGCGAAGGAAAACGCGGCCAGGGCGGGCGCAAGGGCGGCGACAAAAGCGCCGACGTAGGTCCGGGCTCGGACAAACGTCCGAGCCGCACAGAGTAGACAGCCATGAAACTAATCGATCTCGCAGTCCGGCGGCCCGTTGCGGTCCTTGCCGGCGTCCTTATCGTGCTTCTCCTCGGGTGGCTGGCGATCAACACCATCCCGATCCAGCTCACGCCGGACGTCCGCAAGCCGGTCATCATCATCGAGACGCAATGGCGCGGCGGCTCGCCTGCCGAGGTCGAGCGCGAGGTCGTCAATCGCCAGGAAGAAGCCCTCAAGGGCCTCGAGGGGCTGGAAATGATGGAGTCGCGCTCGCGCCGCGGCAATTCCAGCATCATCCTCACGTTCTCGCCGTCGACGAGCCGCGAGGAGTCGGTCCTGCTGATCAACAACCGGCTCAGCCAGATTTCCGGCATGCCGGAAGAAGCGGACGAACCGCGCATCGTCACGCGAGATACCGACGACAACCCCATGGCGTGGTTCGCGGTCCGGACCGCGCCCGGTAATTCCAAATCGATCTTCACGTACGGCGATTTCGTCGAGGACGTCATCCGGGACCGTATCGAGCGTGTTGCGGGCGTCGCGCTCGTCAACGTCTGGGGCGCGGACGAGACGGAACTCCGGGTCGTCGTCGACCCCAGAAGCCTCGCCCACTACCGGCTGACGGCGGCGAATGTCGTCGACGCGCTGCGCGGGACCAACGTGAACGTCTCGGCCGGCGAAGTCGACGAAGGCAAACGCCAGTACACCGTGCGTACGGAGAGCGAACTGACCTCCGTCGAGCGCGTCAAATCGGTCGTGCTGCGGTCGGTCCGCGACGAGGCGACGGGCCGCGTCGCGCGCGTCACGGTCGGCGACGTCGCCAAGGTCGAGTTCGGCTACAAGCGCGCGACGTCGCGCATCCGGACCAAGGGCGAAGACGCCATCGTCGTCAACGCGGTGCGCGACACGGGCGCCAACGTCATCGAGGTGATGAAGGACATCCGCAAGACCGTCGAGGAACTCAACGCGGGCCCGGTCGGACGGAACGGCCTCATACTCGAACAGGTCTACGACGAAACGCTCTACATCAATTCGGCGATCGACCTCGTGACGCAGAACATCTGGGTCGGCGGCACGCTCGCGGCGATCATCCTGATGATATTCCTGCGGTCGATCGGCGCCACCCTGTCGGTATCGCTCGCCATCCCGGTGTCGGTCATCGGCTCTTTCGTCGCGATGGCGGCGTTGGGCCGATCGCTCAACGTCATCAGCCTCGCCGGCATCGCCTTCGCGGTCGGCATGGTCGTCGACGCCGCCATCGTCGTTCTGGAGAACATCTTCCGCCACCGCGAGCGAGGCCGGGGCCGAATAGAATCGGCCGTGCGCGGCGCCAACGAAGTGTGGGGCGCGATCATGGCCTCGGCGATCACGACGGTCGTTGTGTTCGCGCCGGTGCTGGTAATGGAACTCGTCGTCGGACAGCTGTTCCGCGACATCGCCGTCGCGCTGTCGGTCGCCGTGCTGCTGTCGCTGATCGTATCGATCACCGTCGTGCCGACGCTGGCCGCGCGGCTGATCCGCGGCGACTCGTACGGATCGCACGCGCGGTTTCGAATTCCGGTCATCGACGACCTAGCGTCGGGATTCGTGAAAGGCATCACGGGCTTCACCCGCATCGTTATCAGCAGCAAGGCCGCCGCGCTCGGCGTCGTCGGCATCATGTGCGCGGTCACCCTGCTGTTCTCGTGGGCCTTCCTGCCGAAGCTGGAATACCTACCCGAGGGCAACCGCAACCTGGTCATTGCCGTGACCCTGCCGCCGCCCGGCTACAATCTGGAAACGACCCGCGAGATCGCACGCGACGTGGAAGACGCCACGCGCCAGTACTGGTCGAACGGAAAAGACGACGTCGGCAGCCCCGACGAGCCGGTCAAGATCGAGCGTCTCTGGTTCGTCGCACGGTCAACGACAACCATCGTCGCCGCAGCGGCGACCGATCCGACGCGCGCGCGCGAGCTTATCCCGATCCTGCGGCGCGTGGTGTTCCGGGAACCCGGAACGTTCGGTTTCGTCGCGCAGACCTCGCTCTTCGGTCGCGGCTTCGGCGGCTCGCGCGTGGTCGATCTCGACATCACCGGCCCCGATCTCGAAGACATTCTGGACATCGCACGCGAGGGCGTCCGCGTCCTCAACCGCGAGATGCCGCGAAGCGAGGGCAACCAGGTCCGGCCGCGGCCCGGCCTCGAGCTCGGCGCGCCGGAAATCCGCGTCATCCCCGACCTGATCCGGCTTGCCGACATAGGCATGAGCGCCCGCGACCTTGGCATCGCCATCGACGTCTTCAACGACGGCATGCGCGTTTCGGAGGTCACGATCGGCTCGAAGCGGATCGATCTCACGCTGATGGGCCCGGAAAACAGCATCAACACCACCCAGGGGATCGCGAGCCTGCCCGTGGTCACCCGCAACGGCGGCATCCTGCCGGCGGGTGCGCTGGCAGACATTTCGGTGACCGAAGGCCCGAACCAGATTTCGCATCTGGAACGGGAACGCACGGTCACCCTGCAGGTACGGCCGGCACCGGACGTGCCGCTGGAAGCGGCCATCGAAACGGTGCGGGAAAAGGTCATCAAGCCGATGACGGCAGCCGGCCTGCCGGAAGGCGTCGCCATGTCGCTGTCGGGAACCGCGGACGAACTCGAACGGACGTGGAATGCGATGGTCGTCAACCTCGTCATCGCCATCCTCGTCGTTTACCTGGTGATGGCGATCCTGTTCGAGAGCTTCCTCTATCCGCTGATCATCATGTTCTCGGTCCCGCTGGCGACCGCCGGCGGCGTTGCGGGTCTGGTGATTCTGAACGTCTTCACGCCGCAGGCGCTCGACATGCTGACAGTGCTAGGCTTCGTCATCCTCGTCGGCACGGTGGTCAACAACGCCATCCTGCTGGTCCATCAGACGCTTCATCATATCCGCGAGGAAAGCTCGGAAGTCGCCGACGCGATCGTGGAGGCGACGCGGAACCGTATCCGGCCGATCTTCATGTCGACCCTGACGAGCGTGTTCGGCATGTTGCCGCTGGTCGTCACGCCGGGCGCGGGCTCGGAACTCTATCGCGGGCTGGGCTCGGTCGTCGTCGGCGGGCTCGCGCTGTCGGCGGTCCTCACGCTGCTGATCATCCCGCCGCTGCTCTCGGTCGGCTCGGCCCTGCTCGAGCGCGAACGCGGCAAGTTCATTCGCCGGGACGAACCCGACGCGCGCCCAGTTCCGGCGGAATAGGAATTTCCCGCTGACTCTGGATCGCGCCGGCCGGCTCGAACAATTCAGAAAACGTTGAGCGGCACCTTCAGGTAGGAGGCGCCGTTTTCCTCGGCCGGCGGAAAGGCGCCGGCGCGCATGTTGATCTGCACCGCGGGAATGATCAGGCGCGGCAGCGACAGGGTCGCATCGCGGTCGGTCCGCATCTGCACGTAGTCGTGCTCCAGCACGCCGCCGCCGACATGGATGTTGTCGGCGCGCTGCGTCGCCACCGTCGTCTCCCATTCGAAGTCGCGCGTCCCGCCGGCGCCGTAGTCGTGGCACACGAACAGCCGCATGTCGCCGGGCAGCGCCAGGATCTTCGTGAGGGATGCGTAGAGCTGGCGCGCGTCGCCGCCGGGGAAGTCGCACCGCGCGGTGCCCGAGTCAGGCATGAACATGGTGTCGCCGACGAAGCACGCATCGCCGATGACGTAGGTGACGCAGGCCGGCGTGTGACCCGGCGTCGCGATAACGCGCGCCTCGATATTGCCGATAGCGAACGTGTCGCCGTCGCCGAACAAGCGGTCGAACTGCGAGCCGTCAGGTGTCATCTCGCGCGCGTTGAACAGCTCGCCGAATGTCTTCTGGACCTGGGTTACGCCCGCCCCGATCGCTCGGGCGCCGCCCAGCTCGCCGGACAGCCACTGTGCCGCGGACAGGTGATCGGCGTGCACGTGAGTTTCCAGCAGCCAGTCGACCGCGAGCCCGTTTTCGCGAACGTGATCGACGACGCGCTGCGCGGACTCCGTCCAGGTCTTTCCGGCAATCGGATCGAAATCCAGGACAGGGTCGATGACGACGGCCTTGGCGGTTTCAGGGTCCGAGACGACATATGTCGCGGAATTGGTCCTGTCGTCGAACAGGCACACCACGTCGGGGCTCGTCGGCATCTCGTCAGGCTCCCTTTTCGCCCGTTTCCCTTGGACAACGATAACTCGAATTTCATGCTCTGGCGAATGCGCCAGGCGCAACCCGGTACCCCGCGAACGCGGTTTGACCGAACTGATCTTCTCCCCTATTGCTAGGTGCCAGAACCACCCCAACGGGACGTACCAGCCGACATGCCGGGCGACTTTCTGAACCCGCAGGACCACGTCGAACTCTCGCCGGTCATCGCCGACGAAACCAAGACGACCACCTGTTACATGTGCGCGTGCCGCTGCGGCATCAAGGTGCATCTCCGCGACGGCCAGATCCGCTACATCGAGGGCAACCGGGACCATCCGGTGAACAAGGGCGTGCTGTGCGGCAAGGGCTCGGCCGGCATCATGCAGCACTATTCGCCGGCACGCCTGAAGAAGCCGCTCCGCCGCAAGGGCGAGCGCGGCTCGGGCGAGTTCGAGGAGATCGAGTGGGACGAAGCGCTCGAGATCGTCGCCGCGCGTTTCCGGAAGATCCGCGCCGAAGACCCTAAAAAGCTGGCCTTCTTCACCGGTCGCGACCAGAGCCAGGCGCTGACCGGCTGGTGGGCGAGCCAGTTCGGCACGCCGAACCACGCGGCGCACGGCGGGTTCTGTTCCGTGAACATGGCGACCGCCGGGCTCTACACGATCGGCGGATCGTTCTGGGAGTTCGGCGAGCCGGACTGGGACCGCACCGAATATTTCATGATGTTCGGCGTCGCCGAGGATCACGACTCGAACCCGATCAAGACAGGCCTGTCGAAGATCAAAGCGCGCGGCGCGAAGTTCGTCTCGGTCAATCCGGTCAAGACCGGCTATTCCGCGATCGCCGACGAATGGCTCGGCATCAAGCCGGGCAGCGACGGCGCATTCGTGATGGCGCTGATCCACGAGCTGCTGCACGCCGACAAGATCGATCTCGATTATCTGGTGCGCTACACCAACGCGCCCTGGCTGGTGATCCGCGATCCCGGCGCGGCGGACGACGGGCTGTTCGCCCGCGACGGCGACGGCGCGCCGCTGTGCTGGGACCAGAACACCGGCCAGGTCGCCGATGCGCGCCTTGCCGGCGTCGCGCCGCGGCTGGTCGGCGAGGTGACGCTGGCCGACGGCCGGACGGCGGTGCCGGCCTTCCAGCTCATGGCCGCGCGCTACATGGACACGACCTACGGGCCCGAGGCCGCCGCGCTCCGGACCGGCATCCCGGCGATGCACATCCGGCGTATCGCGGCCGAGCTCGCCCACGCGGCGTTCGAAAAGGAGATCGTCCTCGACGTCGAATGGACCGACTGGGCCGGGCGCAAACAGGACAGGATGATCGGTCGACCGGTCGCCATGCACGCCATGCGCGGCATCTCCGCCCATTCCAACGGTTTCCATACGTGCCGCGCGATCCATCTGCTTCAGATGCTGCTCGGAAGCGTCGACGTGCCGGGCGGCTTCCGCTACAAGCCGCCCTTCCCGCGCCCCTGCCCGCCGCCGCAGAAACCCGCCGGCCGCCCCGACCAGGTCAACGCGGACACGCCCTTGCCCGGCCCGCCGCTCGGCTTCCCGACGGGACCCGAAGACCTCCTCGTCGACGAGAACGGCGACCCGACACGCATCGACAAGGCGTTCTCGTGGGAAGCGCCGGTCTCGGCCCACGGGCTGATGCACATGGCGATCCACAACGCGTGGAAGGCCGATCCCTATCCGATCGACACGCTTTTCATGTTCATGGCGAACATGGCGTGGAACTCGTCGATGAATACGTCGGGCGTCATGAAGATGCTGACCGACAAGGACGACGCCACCGGCGACTACAAGATTCCGTTCATCGTCTACTCGGACGCCTTCTGGTCCGAGATGATCCCCTATTGCGACATCGTCCTGCCGGACACGACGTACCTGGAGCGCTGGGACTGCGTGTCGCTGCTCGACCGGCCGATCTGCGAGGCGGACGGACCCGCCGACGCGATCCGCCAGCCGGTCGTCCAGCCCGACCGCGACGTGCGCCCATTCCAGACCGTGCTGCTGGACCTCGGCGCACGCATCGGCCTGCCGGGCATGGCCAACAAAGATGGCACACCGAAATATCCCGGCGGCTACCCCGACTACCTGGTGAACCACGAGCGCGCGCCGGGCATCGGCCCGCTCGCCGGCTGGCGCGGCGAGAACGGGGAGCGCCAGGGCACGGGCCCGGTCAATCCGAACCAGCTCGACCGCTATATCGAGAACGGCTGCTTCTGGCATCACGAGTTCGCCGAGAACCAGAAATACTACAAGCACGCGAACCGGGATTACCTGGAGTTCGCGGCGTCGATGGGCTGGATCGGCTCGTCCGACCAGATCGTCATGCAGGTCTACAGCGAGCCGATGCAGAAATTCCGTCTAGCCGCGCGCGGACACGGGGACATCGTGCCGCCGGAACGCCACCGCGGGCGCGTCGAGGCCTATTTCGACCCGCTGCCCAACTGGTAC
>JAYPTI010000068.1:0-16416 GCA_038133505.1 Alphaproteobacteria bacterium | reverse complement strand
CGCGCCGCCTTCGTTCATGTCGGCGCGCTGGTCGGCTCGATTATGGTAGGGAACGTCTTCTTCATCATCATTCCCAACCAGAAGAAGATCGTGAAATCGCTGCTCGCGGGCGAGGAGCCGGATCCGCGGCTCGGCGCGCAGGGCAAGGACCGGTCCACCCACAACAATTACCTGACCCTGCCGGTCATCCTGATGATGATCAGCCAGCATTACCCGATGCTGTTCGACAACGAGAACAGCTGGCTGGTCGTGACGCTGATCCTGCTGGTCGGTGGCACCATCCGTCATTTCTTCAACCTGATGCATACCGGCCGTCCGATCATGACGCTGCGCTGGCAGTGGCCGGCGGCGGCCGTCCTGGTGGCGCTGCTGATCGCGTATCTGAGCTGGCAGCCGGCAACCGAGACGGCCGAGATGACCGTTCCCTCGGCAGCGGACGTGGCGGCGATCGCACAGGCCCGTTGCGCATCGTGTCACGCCGCCAAGCCTACCGATCCGGATATCGAGAAGGCGCCCGGCGGCGTGATGCTGGAAAGCGCGGCGGATCTCCGGAAGCACAGTGCGCGCGTGCTCAAGCAGTCGGTGATGTCCAAGGCGATGCCGCTCGGCAACAAGACGCAGATGACGGACGCCGAACGCGCCTCGCTCGGACTCTGGATCCGCGCCGGCATGCCGGAAGGCGAGAAGTGACCCGTTTCGTTCTCAACGGCGAGACGGTCGAGGCGCGCGGCGTTTCGCCGTCGATGACGATGCTCGATTTCGTCCGCGAGAAGAGAGGGCTGACCGGAACGAAGGAAGGTTGCGCCGAGGGCGATTGCGGCGCGTGCACGGTGGTCCGCGTCCGTCGGAACGGCGCGGTGGAGGCGGTGAACGCCTGCCTGATGCAGATCGGCCAGGCCGACGGCGAGGAGATCCTGACCGTCGAGGGGCTCGAGAAGCTCAACGGCGGCGCGCCCGTACCGGTGCAGCAGGCGATGGCCGAAGGCGACGGAACGCAATGCGGGTTCTGTACGCCGGGCTTCGTCGGCGCGCTGTTCGCGCTCGGCCAGACCGGCGAGGCGATCGACGACGAGACGATCCACGATGCGCTTGCGGGCAATCTCTGCCGGTGTACCGGCTACCGGCCCATTGTCGAGGCGGCGCGCGCGGCCTGCCGGCAGCCGGTGACCTTTATGCCCGCGACGCCGTCGACGGCGGCGCCGGTGCAGGACGGCGGGGGCACTGTCTTTCATTCCCCGGCCACGCTTTCCGATCTTATCCAGATTCGCGCGGCCCACCCGGATGCGATGCTGATCGCGGGCGGAACCGATCTAGGGCTCTCCGTCAGCAAGGAGCGCAAGCGGCCCCCGGTCGTGATTTCCACCGCAAACGTCGCCGAATTGCGCCGGATCGAGGAGACGGAGGATGCCGTTACGTTCGGCGCCGCGGTCACCTACACGGAGGCGCTTCCGCTGATCGCCCAGAACTGGCCGTCCTTCGCCCGGCTCATTCGCCGGATCGGATCGCGCCAGATCCGCAATCTCGGCACGATCGGCGGGAATGTCGGGAACGCGTCGCCGATCGGCGACACCCCGCCATGCCTGATCGCGCTCGGCGCGACGCTGACGCTCGCCGGTCCCGGCGGTACCCGCGAACTCGCGACCGAGGATTTCTTCCTCGATTACCGCAAGACCGCGTTGCGGGACGGCGAGGTCATCCGCTCCATCCATATACCCAAGCTGAAGGGCGGCGAGAGCTTCCGGGTCTACAAGGTCTCGAAACGCTACGACCAGGACATATCCGCCGTCGTCGGCGCGTTCCGGATCTCCCGCAGCAACGGCAGCGTCGCATCCGCCCGCATCGCGTTCGGCGGCATGGCGGCGACGCCGAAGCGAGCCGCCGCGGCTGAGGCCGCGCTCGGCGGGGCGGACTGGACTGAAGACGCGTTCGCTGCGGCGGGGGCGAGGACGGGCGAGGACTTCTCGCCCATCGACGATCATCGCGCGACCGCCGGCTACCGCGGCAAGGTCGCGGCGAATATCTTCCTGCGCCTGTTCCGCGATCTCGACGGCGCGTCCGAACCCCTCGAAGTGGTGCAGGTCTGATGGACGGCGGCGACATCACCGGCGCGTTGCATACCAGCATCCGCCACGACAGCGCCCTGAAGCACGTCACGGGCCGCGCGGTCTATATCGACGACATGCCGGCAGTGCCGGGAACGCTCGAAATCGCCCTAGTCCTGAGCCCGCATGCGCACGCGCGGATCGTGTCGCTCGATGCGTCCGAAGCCCTCAAGCAGTCGGGCGTCGCGGCGGTCTTCAGCGCCGCCGACATTCCCGGAGAGAACGATATCGCCCCCTCGTTCAGCGGCGAGCCCGTCTTCGCGGACGGCGTCGCGACCTATGCCGGCCAGCCGGTCGCCGCGGTCGCCGCCGACAGCTACGAGGCCGCCTTCGCCGCGGCCAAGCTCGTGACGGTCGAGTACGAGGAACTGCCCGCGATCCTCTCTATCGAGGAGGCGTGGGAGAAGGGCGCGTTCACCTACGATCCGCCGAAGATGGTATTCGGCGACGCCGAGGCTGCGATGAAGACCGCCGCCCACGTCATCGAGGGCGAGGTTCGCTGCGGCGGCCAGGATCACTTCTATCTGGAAACCCATATCGCGCTCGCCGTCCCGAACGAGGATCGCGATCTGACGGTCTATTCCTCGACGCAGCATCCGACCGAGGTCCAGCACGGCGTAAGCCACGTGCTCGGCGTTCCGTCGAACGCGGTGACGGTCGAGGTGCGCCGCATGGGCGGCGGCTTCGGGGGCAAGGAAAGCCAGCCGACGATCATCGCGGCCATCGCCGCGCTCGCGGCCGACAGGACGCGCCGGCCCGCCAAGCTGCGCCTGCGCCGCGACGACGACATGCAGGCGACCGGCAAGCGCCACGACTTCCTGTTCCGCTATGAGATCGGGTTCGACGATACCGGCCGCATCGACGCCGCGGTCATCGACATGGCGGCGCGTTCCGGCAACGTCGCGGACCTCTCGGCGGGCGTGGTCGCGCGGGCGCTGTGCCACGGCGACAACGCCTATTTCATTCCCAACGCGCTGTTCCGCGGCTGGCCCTGCAAGACCAATACGGTCTCTAACACGGCATTCCGCGGCTTCGGCGGGCCGCAGGGGATGATCGTCATCGAGACCGTGATCGAGCACATCGCCAACGAACTGGGGAAGACCGTCGACGAAATTCGGGCGGTCAACTGGTACGGAACGGAAGACCGTAACGTCACGCCCTACGGCCAGCCGGTGCAGGACAACGTCATGCCCGAAATCGTCGAGCGCCTGTCGCGCGAGGTCGATCTCGAGGGCCGGCGGCGGGAGATCGAGGTCTTCAACGCGGCGAACGCGACGCTGAAGAAGGGCATCGGCCTGATGCCGGTGAAGTTCGGCATCTCGTTCAACCTGCCGACGCTCAACCAGGCGGGCGCGCTGGTGCACGTCTATACCGACGGCAGCGTGCACCTGAACCACGGCGGCACGGAGATGGGGCAGGGCCTGTTCGTCAAGGTGGCCCAGGTCGTCTCGTCGGTGTTCCAGATCGACATCGACAATGTGAAGATTTCCGCGACGCGGACCGACAAGGTGCCCAACACGGCGCCCACCGCGGCATCGGCGGGTTCCGACCTGAACGGCATGGCGGCCTTCAATGCCGCAACGGAGATCAAGGCGCGGATCGCGGGTGTGCTGGCGGGCCGCTGCGGCGTGTCGCCCGACGACATCGAGTTCCGCCAGAACCGCGTCTATGCCGGCAACGAAAGCCTGTCGTTCGCCGAGGCGGCGCAGCTGACATGGCAGGAACGCGTCTCGCTGTCCGCGACCGGCTATTACCGCACGCCCGATATTCACTGGGATGCGGCGACGATGACGGGGAGCCCGTTCTATTACTTCACCTACGGCGCCTGCATCGCCGAGGTCGTCATCGACACGCTGACCGGCGAATCGCGCGTCCTCGCCGCCGATATCCTGCAGGACGTGGGCGCGTCGCTGAACCCGGCGATCGATCTCGGTCAGATCGAGGGCGCCTTCGTGCAGGGGATGGGCTGGCTGACGTCGGAAGAGCTCGTCTGGGACGACAAGGGACGGCTCCGGACGCACGGGCCGTCGACCTACAAGATTCCCGGCAGCCGGGACGTGCCGCCGCATTTCAAGGTTCACATCCTCGAAGACGCTCCCAACCGCGTGCCGACGATCTACCGATCGAAGGCCGTGGGCGAGCCGCCGCTGATGCTCGCGATTGCCGTCTGGCTTGCAATCCGCGATGCGGTCGCCAGAGTAGGGGGCTACAGGCATCTGCCCGATCTGGATGCCCCCGCCACACCCGAGGCGATCCTCGCCGCCCTAGATGACATCCACCAACGGGCGGAGCGCTGAATGTCCGATACGCCGCGTCTGGAACTCGTCGGTATCACCAAGACCTATCCCGGCGTCGTCGCCAACAACGACGTCAGCCTGAAGATCATGCCGGGCGAAATTCACGCGCTGCTCGGCGAGAACGGCGCGGGCAAGTCGACGCTGGTGAAATTCATCTATGGCGTGCAGAAAGCCGACAGCGGAACCATGTCGTGGGAGGGCAACGAGATCACCGTCGCCAACCCCAATGCGGCGCGCCGGCTCGGCATCGGCATGGTGTTCCAGCATTTCTCGCTGTTCGACGCGATGACCGTCGAGGAGAACATCGCGCTCGGCATCTCGCCCGAACTCGCAAAGGGCGACCTTGCCGGACGCATCCGCGAGGTTTCTGCGCAGTACGGCCTGCCTCTGGATCCCGGCCGGTACGTCCATACGCTGTCCGTCGGCGAACGCCAGCGGATCGAGGTCGTCCGCTGCCTGCTGCAGGACCCGCAGCTCCTGATCATGGACGAGCCGACGTCGGTGCTGACGCCGCAGGAGGTGGACGAGCTTTTCAAGACGCTGCGGCGGCTGTCGGAAGAGGACGTCTCGATCCTCTACATTTCGCACAAGCTCGAGGAGATCAAGGCGCTGTGCCACGCCGCGACCATCATGCGGATGGGCGAGGTGGTGGCGCACTGCACGCCGGCCAACGAGACCGCGCGCTCGATGGCGGAAATGATGATGGGCGACAGCCTCGTCAGCCCCGAGCGCGGCGACCGGACGGTCGGCGGCGCGGTAAAGCTCGAACTGCGGAACCTGTCGACGGCGTCGACCCATCAGCACGGCACCGATCTCGACGGCATCAATCTTCAGGTCCGCGCGGGCGAGATCGTCGGCATTGCCGGTATCGCCGGCAACGGTCAGCGAGAACTGATGGAGGTCCTGAGCGGCGAAGTCCTCGTTTCCGACGCGGATGCGATTCGGATCGACGACAAGCCTGTCGGCCGGCTCGGTCCCATCGACCGGCGGGTCATCGGCACCGGGCTGGTTCCCGAGGAACGGCTGGGTCACGGGGCGGTGCCCGACATGTCGCTCTGGGAAAACGGACTGCTGTCCGCCGCAACGCGGATGCACATGGTGCGCAACGGGTTCATCCAGGTGGGGGTCGCGACCAAATATGCCGAGGACGTCGTCGAACGGTTCCGCGTGAAGACGCCCGGCGTCACGCACACCGCCAGCAGCCTGTCGGGTGGTAACCTGCAGAAGTTCATTATCGGCCGCGAGATCATGCAGGACCCGGGCGTCATCGTCGCGCTGCAGCCGACCTGGGGCGTCGACGCGGGATCGGCGGCCTCTATCCGCCAGGAACTGATCGATCTCGCGGCGGGCGGCGCTGCGGTCCTCGTCGTGTCGCAGGACCTCGAAGAACTGTTCGAGATATCGGACCGCATCGCAGTGATCTGCGAGGGACGGCTTTCGACCGCGAAACCGTCCGAGACGATGACCGTGGAACAGATCGGCCTGTTGATGGCCGGCGTCTCCGAAGAGGAGGCCGCCCATGCTCATTAGGATGGAACAGCGGCCGGAACCGTCGAAATCGATGGTCTACGTCTCGCCATTGATCGCGGTGGTGCTCACCATCCTGACGGCGATGGTCATGTTCGAGATCATGGGCGTCGATCCGGTCCGCGCGATCGTCACTTTCTTCATCGAGCCGATCTCGTCGCTCAACGGCTTCGCGGAACTGTGCGTCAAGGCGACGCCGCTGGTGCTGATCGGCGTCGGGCTGTCGTTCGGTTTCCAGGCGAACGTCTGGAACATCGGCGCCGAAGGCCAGCTGACCATCGGCGCGCTCGCGGGCGGCGGCCTCGCGCTTGCCTTCTACAACGACGAATTCGCGCTGCTGCTTCCGCTGATGCTGATCGCGGGGGTCGCGGGCGGCATGGCGTGGGCGGCGATCCCGGCGCTTCTCAAGACGCGGTTCAATACCAACGAGATTCTTACCAGCCTGATGCTGACCTACGTCGCGCTGCTCGTGCTCAGCTATCTGGTGCACGGGCCATGGAAGGATCCGGACGGCCAGAACTTCCCCGAATCGCGCCTGTTCAACGCGGCCGCGATGCTCCCCGTCCTGATCGAGGAAACGCGCCTCAATGTCGGCTGGCTGCTGGCGCTGCTCGTTGTCGCGGCCGGGTGGGTGCTGATGGCGCGTCACATCATCGGCTTCCAGATCAAGGTCATCGGCATGGCGCCGATGGCGGCGAGCTTCGCAGGCTACAAGGAGAAGCGCCTCGTCTGGCTGACGTTGCTGATCTCCGGCGGCTGCGCCGGGCTCGCGGGCACGATCGAGCTGTCGGGCGCGATCGGCCAGATCGTGCCGGTCATTTCGCCCGGCTACGGCTTCACGGCGATCATCGTCGTGTTTCTCGGCCGTCTGCACCCGCTCGGCGTCCTGCTGGCCGGCCTGCTGATGGCGCTCACCTATCTCGGCGGCGATTCCGCACAGATCACCATGAACCTGCCCAATGCGGTGACCGGCGTGTTCCAGGGCATGCTGCTGTTCTTCCTGCTGGCGAGCGACGTGCTGATCAAGTACCGGTTCCGCCTCGGCGCGCCCAGCGTCGCGAAGGAGGCGGGCGAATGAGCATGGACTGGCTGGTTCCCGCGCTTCTCACGATCATCACGGCCGCGACGCCGCTGGTGTTCGCCGCCGTCGGCGAGACGGTCGTCGAGAAGGCGGGCGTTCTCAATCTCGGCGTCGAAGGCATGATGATCATCGGCGCCATCGCCGCATTCGCGACGGCCGTGTCGACCGGAAGCGGCCTGCTCGCCGTCGTCACGGGGGCCGCGGCGGGACTGGCGCTTGCGTTCATATTCGGCGTGCTGACGGTCTATCTGCAATCGAACCAGGTCGCGACCGGCCTTGCATTGACCATCTTCGGGCTGGGGCTCAGCGCGCTGATCGGCCACGGCTATGTCGGCAAGACCTTCCCGGGTCTGCCGAAGCTCGACATTCCCGGGCTCACGACGATACCGATCGTCGGGCCGATCCTCTTCGGACAGGACGGGCTGGTCTACCTGTCGGTGGCAAGCGTCGCGCTGGTCGCCTGGTTCCTGAGCCGCACCCGCGGCGGGCTTCTGGTTCGGGCGGTGGGAGAGAACCACGATGCGGCCCACTCCATCGGCTATTCCGTGACCCTGATCCGCATGGCCGCGATCCTATTCGGCGGCGCGATGGCCGGGATCGGCGGGGCTTACCTGTCGCTTGCCTACACGCCGCTTTGGGTCGAGAATATGACGGCGGGGCGCGGCTGGATCGCGCTTGCGCTGGTCGTCTTTGCGTCGTGGAAGCCGTGGCGCGGTTTCTTCGGCGCGTATCTCTTCGGCGGCATCACGATCATACAATTGTATGCGCAGGGAATGGGGGTCGAGGTGTCGGCGCAGTTTCTGTCGATGCTGCCCTATCTGGCGACGGTCATCGTGCTGGTGATCATTTCGCGCGACGAGGCCAAGGCGCGTCTGAACGCGCCGGCATGTCTCGGCAAGAACTTCCACGCGTCGGGGTGACAACCGCGGCGTGAGGAACCAGTTTAGTCATCGAGTGCATCGAACAAGGAGGCAATGATGCGAATTTCCATGAAACTTACCGGTCTCGGAGCCGCCGCGCTGGTTGCGGTCGGTCTTTCCACGGCCGCCCAGGCTCAGTTGAAGGTGGGCTTCATCTATGTCGGTCCGATCGGCGACAACGGATGGTCCTACGAGCACAATCAGGGCCGTCTCGCCATCGAGAAGGCATTCGGCGACAAGGTGAAGACGACCTACGTCGAGAAGGTGCCGGAAGGCGCCGACGCCCAGCGCGTGATCACCAAGCTCGCCACGACCGGCCATAATCTCATCTTCACCACCTCGTTCGGTTACATGAACCCGACGCTCCGCGTAGCCAAGCGCTTCCCGAACGTCAAGTTCGAGCATGCGACCGGCTTCAAGCGGGACAAGAACGTGTCGACCTATTCGGCGCGCTTCTACGAAGGCCGCTATGTCGTCGGCAAGATCGTCGGCAAGATGACCAAGACGAACGTGCTCGGCTACGTCGCGTCGTTCCCGATTCCGGAAGTCATCCGGGGCATCAACGCGACCATCCTCGCCGCGCGGTCCGTCAATCCGGCGATCAAGATCAAGGTCGTCTGGGTTTCGACCTGGTTCGATCCGGGCAAGGAAGCCGACGCCGCCAAGACCCTGATCGATCAGGGCGCCGACGTCATCATGCAGCACACGGATTCGCCGGCCCCGGTTCAGGTCGCCGAACAGCGCGGCATCTGGGCCGTCGGCCAGGCGTCCGACATGACCAACTTCGGTCCGAAGGCGCACCTGACCGCGATCATGGACAACTGGGGTCCGTACTACATCGCGCGCGCCAAGGCGGTGATGGACGGCACCTGGGAATCCAAGGACACCTGGGACGGCATCAAGCCGGGCATGGTTGCGTTCGCGCCGTTCAACAGGGCGATCCCGGCCGACGTCGTGAAGCTCGCCGAGGAAACGCGGGACGGCATCGCCGCCGGCAAGATTCATCCCTTCGCGGGCGAGATCAAGGACCAGCAGGGCAACGTCCTCGTGAAAGCGGGCGAGAATGCCAGCGACAAGTTCCTCGCGGGTATGAACGTCTACGTCGAAGGCGTCGACGGCTCGATCCCGAAGTAAGCGAAATGGGGAAGGGCGGCACGGGACATCCCTTGCCGCCCTTTTTCCGTCCGGAGATAGCGAACGATGCCGCCGGATAGCCCACGACACCGACTGCACCTGACCGGCCGGACGCTCAGTTTCGACGGCGATCCGCGCGCCGATGCGGGCGCGCTCCGATATATGGAGAGGGGCGCGCTGCTGATAGAAGGCGGCAGGATCGTCTGGGCAGGGCAGGCGGGAGACGAGCCGCCCGATCTCGCACGCGGCGCCCAACGACACGACTACGGCGGCGACCTGATCGTGCCCGGCTTCGTCGACGGCCACGTCCACTACCCGCAGATCGGCGTCATCGCGTCGTTCGGCACGCAGCTTCTCGACTGGCTGGAGACCTACACCTTTCCCGAAGAAGCCCGTTTTTCGGATACGGCATACGCCCGCGAGACGGCGAGGCTGTTCCTCGACCTGCTCCTTGCAAACGGCACCACGACGGCCGCGGTCTACTGCACCGTGCATCCGGAATCGACGGACGCGTTCTTCGAAGAAGCGTCCGCCCGCGACCTGCGGATGATCGCGGGCAAGGTCCTGATGGATCGAAATGCGCCCGATCCGGTCACCGACACCGCGCGCAGCGGCTACGACGACACGAATGCGCTGATCGGGAAGTGGCACGGCAAAGGCCGCAACCTCTATGCCGTGACGCCGCGCTTCGCGCCGACCAGTACGCCGGAGCAGCTCGAAGCCTGCGGGGCGCTGATGTCGGAACATGACGGCGTCTATCTGCAATCCCACGTCGCCGAGAACATGGACGAGGTCGCCTGGGTCGCGGATCTCTTTCCCGAGGCGCGGTCCTACCAGGACGTCTACGCCCGCTACGGCATGCTGGGACCGCGCGCGCTCTACGGCCATGCGATCCACATGGATGCGGCCGACCTTGCGAAGGCATCGGAGACCGGCACGAAGTTCGTCCACTGTCCGACCTCGAACCTGTTCATGGGCAGCGGACTGTTCCGGATGAAAGAGACGTGGGACGCGGGCGTCGGGGTGATGCTGGGCTCTGACGTCGGCGGCGGTACGTCGCTGTCGCCGTTCGCGACCATGAAGGCCGCCTACGAGATCGCCCAGTTCGGCGGCTATTCGCTGACGCCGGAGCAGGCGTTCTGGCTGTCGACGGCGGGCGGCGCGGAGGCGCTGTCGCTCGGCGACCGGATCGGGCGGCTCGATGCAGGCTACGAAGCGGATATCGTGGTGCTGGACACCGCCTCGACCGATATCATTCGCCAGCGCGTGGAGCGCGCCGAGGCCATCCGCGACGTGCTGTTCGCCCAGATGATCCTCGCCGACGACCGCGCGGTCCGCGCGACTTATGCGGCGGGTTGCAGGGTCCACGGCGGCTAGGCAATATCGCGTCGAACACAGAAGAAACGAGACATAGGGAAACCGAACGAATGGCCGCTCTCACCCCGCCTTTCCGCGCCGATCATGTCGGCAGCCTGCTGCGCCCGCCGAGCGTGATGGAAGCGCGCAAGAAGTTCTATACGGACAAGCCGACCATCTCTGCCGAGGAGCTGAAGGCGATCGAAGATCAGTCCATCATCGACGTCATCAAGCTGCAGGAGGACATCGGTCTTCCCGTGACGACCGACGGCGAGCACCGGCGCTATTTCTGGCACTACGATTTCATGGGCATGCTCGACGGCTTCGACATGGAGCTGCGCGCCACCGACGGCGTCCAGTTCGCGGGCACCCAGATCCCGCCGCTCTATCCGACGATCAAGTCGAAGCTGGGGTTCCCGGCAAACCATCCGATGCTCGCGCATTTCAAGTTCGTCGCCGAGCACACCAAGGTCACGCCGAAGATTTCCATCCCGGGGCCGAGCTGCTGCCACTACCGCACCGCGCCGGAGGATATCCATCCGGCTGAGTACAAGGATCCCGACGTCCTGTTCGCCGACATCGCCGCGACGTACAAGCAGGCCGTCCACGCCTTCTACGACGCGGGTTGCCGCTATATGCAGATGGACGACATCTACTTCGCCTATCTGTGCGATCCCAAGCAGCGCGAGATGAAGAAGGCCGAGGGCAGCGATCCCGACGAGCTGCTGCAGCGCTACGCCTGGATGATGAACGAGGCGATCAAGGACCGGCCCGACGACATGTTCATCGGCATGCACATGTGCCGCGGCAACTTCCGCTCGACCTATGCGGCGTCGGGCGGTTACGACCCGGCGGCGGAGGCGATCTTCTCGACCGACGTCGACATCTTCTTCATGGAGTACGACAGCGACCGCTCCGGCGGGCTGGAGCCGCTGCGCCTGCTGCACAAGGGTAAGCAGCGCGTCCTGCCGGGCTTCATCACCACGAAGACGCCCGAGCTCGAGCCGCTCGACGATATCAAGAAGAAGTTCGAGGAGGCGTCGAAATACTGCGATATCGACCAGCTCGGCATCGCGCCGCAGTGCGGTTTCTCGTCGACCGAGCACGGCAATGACATCACCGTCGACGACCAGCAGAAAAAGCTCGAACTCGTCGTGAAGGTGGCTGAGGAAATCTGGGGAACCGTCTGATTTAATAGCCTTTTCTGGCGTTTCCCATTCCTTAACCGCCGGGCGCTACAATGGCGTCATGCGTACCCTGATTGCCGTCTTCGTGCTCGCCGCGCTGCCGTTCTCGGCGAACGCCGCGAAGGTCACCGTCACCAAGGAACAATGCCGCAACGTCGTTGCGCACACGCCGGACGCGTCCGTCGCGTACCAGCCCGGCGTGACAGCCGACGGCCGTTCGGTTGCGCCGGCCGATCTCGGCGGCGATTTCACGGTCAAGCCGCCGGAGTCGATCACCATCGACATCCAGATCGATCCGTCGAAGCTGCCGTCCGGCGCGGGCCGTTATCTCGGCGAATCCACCGTCGGCAAGGTCGAATACAAGAACGGCAGGGTCTACTACAACGGCCAGCCGGTCAGCTCCGGCACGTCGCACGACGTGATCGAGGCCTGCAAGAAGCTCAGCGCCAGCCGCTGATCCGCTCGCGGCCCGCCGCAAGCGGGCTGTAAACCGCCCAAACGCATTGCAGGCCCCAAGCGCATTCCCTATGTTCGCCTCGCAATCGAGGAGGCGTCCCAAACCATGCGCATGTCGCGTTTTTTCCTTCCCACGCTCAAGGAGGATCCGTCCGAGGCGCAGATCGTCTCGCACCGGCTGATGCTGCGCGCCGGCATGATCCGCCAGTCGAGCGCGGGCATCTATTCGTGGCTGCCGCTCGGCCTCAAGGTGCTGCGCAAGGTCGAGCAGATCGTCCGCGAGGAGCAGGACGCCGCGGGATGCCAGGAAGTCCTGATGCCGACGATCCAGCCCGCCGAGCTGTGGCGGGAGAGCGGGCGCTACGACGATTACGGCGCGGAAATGCTGCGCATCCGCGACCGTCACGACCGCGACATGCTCTACGGGCCGACCAACGAGGAGATGATCACTGAGATCGTCCGCGCCCATATCCGGAGCTACAAGGACCTCCCGAAGCTGCTCTACCACATCCAGTGGAAGTTCCGGGACGAGGTGCGCCCGCGCTTCGGCGTGATGCGCGGCCGCGAGTTTCTGATGAAGGATTCCTACTCGTTCGACCTCGACTACGAGAGCGCGCGGCGCGCCTACAACAAGATGTTCGTCTGCTATCTCCGCACCTTCGCGCGGATGGGGCTGAAAGCGATCCCGATGGCGGCGGATACGGGCCCGATCGGCGGCGATCTCAGCCACGAGTTCATCATCCTCGCCGAGACCGGCGAGAGCGAGGTGTTCTGCCACCGGGACCTGCTCGAATTCGACGTGCTCGGCGAGGAGGTCGACTACGACGCGGACCTGCAGCCCGTCGTCGACCGCTGGACCGGCCTCTACGCCGCGACCGACGAGAAGCACGACCCGGCCGAGGCCGGGAAGCTCGGCGACCGGCTCGTCAACGCGCGCGGCATCGAGGTCGGCCACATCTTCTATTTCGGCACCAAGTATTCGAAGGCGATGAACGCCGTCGTCGCGGGCCCCGACGGGACGGATATCCATCCCGAGATGGGCTCCTACGGCATCGGCGTCTCGCGGCTCGTGGGCGGGCTGATCGAGGCGTTCCACGACGAGAACGGCATCCGCTGGCCGGCCTCGGTCGCTCCGTTCGGGGCGGGCATCGTCAACCTCAAGGTCGGCGACGCCGACTGCGACGCGGCGGCGGAAGACCTGTACGCGAAGCTGCAGGCGGCCGGGGTCGATCCGCTCTACGACGACCGCGACGAGCGCGCCGGCGCCAAGTTCGCCGACATGGACCTGATCGGCCTGCCGTGGCAGATCGTCGTCGGCCCGCGCGGGATCAAGAGCGGCGTCGTCGAGTTCAAGAACCGGGCGACGGGCGAGCGCGAGGAACTCTCGCCGGAAGCGGCGCTCGCCAGGCTCACTGCATGATCTTCGACGCTTTCGAGCGCGCGGTGGCGCTGCGCTACCTGCGCGCGCGGCGTGAAGAAGGTTTCGTCTCCGTCATCGCAGGCTTCTCGCTCGCCGGCATCGCGCTCGGCGTCGCGACGCTGATCATCGTGATGTCCGTCATGAACGGCTTCAGGGCGGAGCTGACGCAGCGCATCCTCGGGCTCAACGGCCATATCGGCGTCACGGCCGAGGGGACGGCCGATCTCAAAGGCTTCGATGCGCTGGTTGCCCGGGCGAAACGTGCGCCGGGCGTGGCCGAGGCCATCCCGGTCGTCGAGGGACAGGTGCTGGCGACCGCGAACGGCGTCTCTGCGGGCGCGGTGGTGCGCGCTCTGCGTCCGCCGGATCTTCGCGAATTTCCGACGCTGTGGAACAACGTAACGACGGGCTCGCTCGAACGCTTCGACCGGCAGGGCGGCGTTCTCGTGGGGTCCCGCATGGCGAGGCGCTACGGCCTGGAGCCGGGATCCTCGCTCCGCCTGCTTGCGCCCCGGACGAACGGCGACGGGCTGGTCGTGGCGCCGCGCTCGCGCACCTTCGAGGTCGCGGCGATCTTTCATACCCGGATGTTCCAGTACGACGACGGCTACGTCTTCATGCGCCTGCGCGACGGGCAGTCCTTTTTCGAGACCGGCGAGGACGCCCTCACGAAGCTCGAGATCCTGCTGGACGATCCGAATTCTGCGCGCGCCGCGTCGGCGGCGTTACCGGCGTCGCTGGGGGCCAATCTGAGGTTCGTCCCCTGGCAGGAGACGCAGCGGAGCCTGCTCACGGCACTTCGCGTCGAACGCGTGATGATGTTCCTGATCCTGACGCTGATGATCGTGATCGCGGCGTTCAATATCCTCACCGGGCTGATCATGCTCGTGAAGGAGAAGGGCCGCGGCATCGCGATATTGCGCACCTGCGGGGCAACGACGGGCTCCATCATGCGGATATTCCTGTTTTCCGGCGCGCTGGTCGGCGTCGCGGGCACCGTCTCCGGCCTCGTTCTCGGGGTCGCGATTTCGGCGAACATGGAAACGATCCAGGGGTGGGTCCGGGCGTCGGTCGGCGCGATACCCTTCCTGACCGAGATGCCCTCGATCCTGCGGACGGGCGACGTCGTTCTCGTGGTCGCGCTCGCGCTCGGCGTGTCTCTCGCGGCAACCCTGTTTCCCGCCTGGCGCGCCGCCAGGCTCGATCCGGTCGAGGCGCTGCGATATGAGTGACGCTGCACGCGAAAACACACGCCGGCGAGGCACCGATGTTTGACGCGACCGTCCGCATGGTGGCGCTGCGCTATCTCGGCGCCCGGCGCGAAGAGGGGTTCGTTTCCGTCATCGCCGCGTTCTCGCTGATCGGCATCGCGCTGGGCGTCGCCGTCCTGATCGTCGTGATGTCGGTCATGAACGGATTCCAGGTCGACCTGCTCGGCCGCATTCTCGGTCTCAACGGCCATCTCAGCATCACGTCGCTCGGCGGCGGCAACCTGCAGGGGTTCGATGCGCTGGCCCGGACATTCGCATCCGTCGACGGCGTCGCCCGGGTCACCCCGATCGTCGAAGGCCAGGGGCTGGTTTCCGCCAACGGAAGGTCGTCCGCCGTGATCGTGCGCGGCATCCGCCGCGACGACCTGGCCGCCCGGACGATCGTTTCGGAAAGCCTCGCCCGCGGGTCGCTCGACGGCTTCGCCGGCAAAAGCACCGTGATTGTCGGCAGCCGTCTCGCCGAACGCCTGGGGCTTAAGCCGGGCGACAGGATGCGCCTGATCTCGCCGCAGCTCGAGCAGAACGCCTTCGGCTCGGTCCCGCGCATGAAGACCTACCGCGTCGTCGCGACGTTCGAAGTGGGCATGTACGAGTACGACAACGGCTTCATCTTCATGCCGCTCGACGCCGCGCAGCTTTTTTTCCGGACGGGCAGGGACGCCGTCACCAATCTCGAGGTCATGGCGCGGAACCCGGCCCGGGCCGGCAGCCTCGCGCCCGCCCTCGTGTCGGCCGCCGACGCGCCGATCCGCGTATTCGACTGGCAGCGCCAGAACGAGAGTTTCTTCTACACGGTGCAGGTTCAGCGTAACGTGTTGTTTCTCATCCTGGCGCTGATCATCCTGATAGCGGCGCTCAACATCATCTCCGGTCTGATCATGCTGGTGAAGGACAAGGGACGCGACGTCGCGATACTGCGGACCATGGGGGCCAACCGGGCCACGGTGTTGAAGATATTCTTCCTCGCGGGCTCGGCCATCGGCATCGTCGGCAGCGCCACGGGGCTGGTTCTTGGCGTCCTGTTCGCCGACAACATCGGGGCGATCCAGGGCTGGGTCGAGGCGGTGGCCGGCATCCGGATGTTCGACCCCCAGATCTATTACCTCTCCACGCTACCGTCCCGCATCGAGACCTGGGACGTCGTCAGCGTTCTGGCGCTGTCGCTCGGCCTGTCGTTCCTGGCGACGCTGTATCCGGCGTGGCGCGCCGCGCGCCTCGATCCGGTGGAGGCGCTTCGCTATGAGTGACGCCGCGCTCGCCTTGGACGGGATCGTCCGGACGTTTCGCCAGGCGGGGAACGACCTTCACGTGCTGCGCGGCGCGACGCTTGCGATTTCGCCGGGCGAGGTGGTCGCGCTGGTCGGCCCGTCGGGGGCGGGCAAATCCACGTTTCTCCAGATCGCCGGCCTCCTCGAGCGCCCCGACGGCGGCGAGGTCAGGGTGGCGGGCGAAGCGTGCAGCGGGCTCTCCGACGACCGGCGCACGGCGCTGCGGCGGACGGCTATCGGCTTCGTCTACCAGTTCCATCACCTGCTGCCCGAATTCTCGGCGCTGGAAAACGTCGTCCTGCCGCAGATGATCGCGGGCAAATCCAGGGCCGAGGCGCGAGAGCGCGCCCGCGAGCTGCTGACGAGCGTCGGCCTCGCGGAGCGCGAGACGCATCGC
>JAYPTI010000067.1:0-16478 GCA_038133505.1 Alphaproteobacteria bacterium | reverse complement strand
CACCATCTGGTGCCGCGCTCCGAAGGGGGCCGCGAGACGGTGGCCATCCGATCTGCCACCGCAAGATCCACAGCGTCCTGACCGAGCGCGAACTTGCGACCGGCTACGCAACGCCCGACGCGCTCCGGACGCATCCGGAAATCGCCGCCTTCGTCAAATGGGTCGCCAGGCGTCCGCCCGATTTTCGCCGGCGCACGGAACGCAAGCGGCGAAACTGAAACAAGGCCGCCCCCGCTTCCCCTGCCCGCCTCCACATGCTTTCCTGCGAAGAGCATCAGGGAGGATTTCATGGAACGCGAATTCATCCACGGCACCTGGCAGAAGAACCGCTCCTTCTCGCCGGCCGTCATTACGAGCGGCGGCGACCAGCGCATCATCTGGCTCGCCGGCTACGGCGCGCCGCAGACGCCGGACGGCACGTCGCTCGCCGGCGACTTCGATGCCCAGACGCGCCAGTCGTTTGCCAACATAGAAACGTTCCTCGAGCAATGCGGCGCGACGCTCGCAGACATCGTCCAGATGACGGTCTTCATCATCGATGCGCGATACGGCGACCGCTTCACCGAGATGCGGAAGGACTATTTCCCGGACGGAAATTACCCGGGCAGCGCGCTGATCACGGTCGCGGGCTTCGCGCAGCCGGAAATGATGGTCGAGATCCAGGCGATCGCCGTCGTCCAGGGCTGAACGTCGGCGTCAGGCGGCGATCCCTTCGGCGGCGAACAGACGGCCGGCCTCGCGGAGCGCATCGATCAGCTCGGCGAGGAGCGGCGTCACCGTGCCGTGCTCTCGCAGGGTGAAACCGATCGGGCGCGTGCCGGAATGCCAGCGGATCGGGATCACGCCGATGTCGCCGCGCTCCATCTCGGCGGCGAAAAGTTCGGCCGGGTTCGCGGTGACGAAGCCGCCCGACATCAGGACGCCCTTCACGCAGAGCATCGAATCCGTCTCGACGATGAAGCGCGGCGGGTCGAGCCCCTCGAACCGGAACTCGTTGGCGACGAGATGGCGGATCGCGGCGGACCCGCGCGAAATCACCCACGCCGCAGACGCCAGTTCCTCCAGCCCCACATCTTCACGCGCGCACAACGGATGATCGCTGCGCGCGAGAACCGCGAGGCCGTTCTGGAACAGAACCTCTTCGACCAGATGTTCGTGCCGAGACAACCCGCCCGCGAGCGATCCGATCACGATATCGATTTCGCCGCGGTCGAGCGCGTCCAGCTGGGCTTCGAACGATTCGTTCCGGACCTCGATGGTCAGGTCCGGCCGGCCGGCATGCAGGCGGGCGAGCACCGGCGGCACCAGCGTCGCCAGCCCGATCGGCGTGGCGCCGATAACGAGATGCCCCGCTTCCGCGCGGCGCAGATCCGACAGGTCGCGCGTGACGTGACGCAGTTCCGCCTCGATCGTCCGCGCATGCTGGGCCAGCGATTCGCCAAACCGCGTCGGGACCACGCCGCGCCCTTCCCGTTCGAGCAGGGGAACGCCGAGGGATTCCTCAAGCTGCCTCACAGAGCGCGTCAGCGCCGGCTGGGAGACGTTGAGCGCATCCGCGGCGGCCGTAACGCCCCCGTTCTCCACGACGGCGAGCAGGTCCAGCATCTGGCGGACGTTGAACCCGCGGAGTTGGGACAATTCATGCATAATCGTTATATGTTAATCAGAAATATATATTGGATACAATATATGAATTCAGGCATGTTTCGCGCGCTTCGGGCGATCTTGGCACCGGATTTCATCCGGAAAAATTCAATCAAACCAAGAGGTTCGGGGCGAGGCTCCACGGCTGGGAGGCGGCGCTCCGGTCGCGGCGAATGAAAAAGGGATTTCCCCGCCCGGGAAAGCCCGTCGTTCCCCGCAATTCGGATGTCGGCGCTGTCTCCCAACTCTCGAATGGATGGGATTTTGCGGAGAAATCCGCGATACTGAACGAAGTTGAATCAACCCGGGTGGGGTGAGGAGCTGTGTAAGGCGGCGCAGCTGGCGAAAGGGCGGGATCGCTCAACAAGAACGATCAATATCGATAAGGGAGTAACCGTCAGATCCAGGCGCGACAGAGCGCCGGATGCGTCGAAGACGGTTTCGCGAACCCGCCCGTCGCCGAAAACGAAAATCAGAAAAAGTCCGGGTTGTCCGACTGCGCCTTTCGAGGCGCAGTTCTTTTTTATGACGGGATTTTACGACAACAAGGCCAGAACCCGGCGTGGCGTCAGCGGCAATTGGGTCACGGCGCCCGGCCGGCCGATGGCACCGTCGACGGCCGACGCGATGGCCGCGCCGACGGCATTGATCCCCGCCTCGCCCGCCCCTTTGACGCCGAGCGGATTGAGCGGGCTCGGCGCATCCTCGCACAGCACGATTTGGGCCGCGGGTACTTCCGTCGCCCCCGGAAGCAGGTAGTCGACGAAGGTCGACGACAGCGGCTGGCCGTTCGCGTCGTAGAGAAATTCCTCCGACAGGGCGCCGCCGATTCCCTGAGCGAGGCCGCCCTGGATCTGCCCGCCGACCAGCATCGGATTGATCGCGACGCCTATGTCGTAGGCGACCAGATACCGCTCGACCGAGACGAGGCCCGTGTCGCGATCGATTGCGACGACCGCGCAGTGAAGCCCGTAGGGGTAGTTCATGTGGGCGGTGTCGTACCGGCCTTCCGCGCTCATCGACGCAGCGCCGCTCGCGGCCACGATTTCACCGAGCGGGATCGACGCGCCGGTCTCGCGATGGCGCGCCGCGCCGTCCGAAATCTCGACCTGGCCGGCCGACGCCTGCAACCGCTCCGCCGCCACCGCCGAGAGTTTTTCGCGCAGCGCCGTCGCCGCGTTCAGCGTCGCGGTACCCGTCATCACGGTCGTCCGCGACGCGTGGCTGCCATATCCCTCGTCGATGCGGTCGGTGCGCCCGTGAACGACGGAGACGCTTCCCATATCGACCCCGAGGGTACCCGCCGCGATCTGCGCCATCGCCGTTGCCACGCCCTGACCGAGGTTCGCGGCCCCGGTGACGAGTTCGACGTTGCCGTCGCGGTCGACGGAAATTTCCGCCTTGTCCGTCGGCCCGAGGCCCGATTTTTCGACGAAGAACGCCAGACCGGCGCCGACGGTCTCGCCGGCGTCGCGTCTTGCGGCCAGTTCCGTCTTCAGCCGGTCCCAGTCGAGCGCCGCGAGCGCCTCGTCGAACAGCCCGGCGTAATCGCCGGAATCGAGGATCACGTCGACTTCCAGCGCATCGAGCGGGCGTTCGTAAGGCATCTGGTCGGCGCGCACGAGATTGCGGCGCCGGACCTCGACCGGATCGAGACCGGTCTCGACGGCGATCGCATCCATCAGGCGCTCGCGCACGAACGTGCCCTCGTAGCGTCCGGGCGCGCGATAGGTCGCCGCGGGCGTCTTGTTGGTCAACCGCACATGGCCCGCAACGCGGTAGGCGGGAACGACATAGCCGCCGAGCGTCAGGCCGGCGGTCATGTCGGGAACCCGGACGCCGTGCGTCCGGAGATACGCGCCCTGGTCGTGCCAGAATCGGTTCTCGATGCCGAGGATCCGCCCGTCTCCGTCGATGGCCGCGCGGATATTGTGACGCTGTTCGCGGGACTGGTTGGCCGTCAGCAGATGCTCGCGCCGGTCCTCGATCCACCTGACAGGACGGCCGAGGCGCAACGCCGCGGCGCAAAGAAGAAAATCGTCCGGGTACAGCTCGCCCCGGATACCGAACCCGCCGCCGACATTGCCCTCGAACAGGTTCACCTTCGCCGGATCGAGCCCCAGCGTCCGGGCGATCAGGTCGCGGTTTGGATGCGGCCGCTTGGTGCCGCCGTAGAGTTCGAGGATGCCGGTTTCGGGATCGACGCGCGCGACGCCGCCGCGGCATTCGAGCGGGACGCCGCTGTGCCGGCCCATGCGAAGATCGAGCGCGATAATCCGGTCCGCCGCTGCGAACGCGGCATCGACGTCGCCGTAGCCCTTCTCGATCACGGTCGGCTCGGTATCGACGCCGTCGAGGAACTCGCCGGGAGCCGCGTCCGCTTCGAGCAGCGGCGGCAACTCGGCGATGTCGAGGGCGACCAGCGCAGCCGCGTCTTCGGCGATCGCCGGGCTTTCCGCGAAGACGGCCGCTACCGGCTCGCCGACGAACCGGACGCGCCCGGCGGCGAAGACCGGTTGCTTGTAAGGATCGAGACCGGTGTACTTGGTCGCGCGGAAATCGATTGGCGGAATATCGGCAACGTCGTCCGCCGTCCACACAGCGACGACGCCGTCGAGACCGAGCGCCGCGCTCGCATCGATGCCGAGGATATCGCCATGTGCGACCGGCGAGCGGACGATCCGCATATGCAGCATGTCCGGAAAATGCCAGTCGCCGGCAAAAGAGCCCTTGCCGGCAAGCAGCGTCGCATCCTCGATGCGGGGTATCGATTGACCTATCGGTCCCCGCCGGGTGGCGGGATCGTATCTGGCGTCGTCAGGCATGAGGTTTCCGGTTCGGAACGGGCGGGCAGAATAGCCGATCGATACCGGTCTGTCCGCCCGTTGCGGCGCGTTGCCGCTCAGTTTCCATTCGCGTCGCGAATTGCCTTCCAGACCCTGGCCGGGCTCGCCGGCATTTCGAAATCCCGGATGCCGAGCGGTCCGATGGCGTCCATGATCGCGTTCATCACGGCGGGCATGGCGCCGACTGTGCCCGCCTCGCCGACGCCCTTGACGCCGAGCGGGTTGGTCTTGGTCGGCACCGGGTTGGGCAGGACCTCGAAGCTCGACAGGTCGTCGGCGCGCGGCATGCCGTAGTCCATGAAGGACGCGTTGAGGAGCTGGCCGCTCTCGTCGTAGCGCGCGTCCTCGAGCAGGATCTGGCCGGCGCCCTGCGCGACTCCGCCATGCACCTGGCCCTTCACGAGCAGCGGGTTGAGGACGGTGCCGAAATCGTCGACCACGACGTAACTCAGGATCTCGACCGTGCCGGTCTCGGGGTCGATCTCGACCTCGCAGGCATGGCAGCCGTTGGGATAGCTCGCGACCTCTCCCTTGTAGGCCGCCTGGGTGACGAGACCGGGTTCGACCCCGTCGGGAAGCGCGGCCGGATTGAAAGCGGTCTTCACGACGTCGCCGAGTCTCACGGACCGGTCCGTGCCCGCGACCGTGAAGGTGCCCTCGGAAAACTCGATATCGTCGACCGCCGCTTCCATCATGTGGGCCGCGATCTCGGCTCCCTTCTCTATCACCTTGTCGGCGGCCCTCATCAGGGCCGCCGACCCCATCGCCGACGAGCGGGACCCGCCCGCACCGAAGCCGAAAGCCAGCCGGTCCGTATCGCCCTCGATCACGCGGACATGTTCCGGCTCGAGCCCGAGCTTGTCGCACAGGAGCTGGGTATACATCGTCGTATGGCCCTGCCCCTGCTGGGTGGTGCCCGACAGGATCGTTACCGCGCCGGACGGATCGAACCGCAGCTCCGCCGTCTCCATGCCGGGCGGCGCGGCGCGCTCGATCGCGTTTGCGAAGCCGAGCCCGCGCAGCTTGCCGGCCGCTTCCGACTGCGCCCGGCGCGCGGCGAATCCGTCGCGGTCAGCAAGCCGGATGGCGTCGTCCATGTTCTTTTCGAAATTTCCGGAATCGTAGGTGAATATCAGCGACGTCTTGAAGGGAAGCGCATCGACGGGGATCAGATTCCGGCGGCGCAGATCGATCGGGTCGTAGCCGAGCTCGCGAGCGGCGATGTCGATCAGCCGTTCGATGATGAACGACGCTTCCGGCCGCCCGGCGCCGCGATAGGGCGCTGTCGGGTGGCTGTTCGACATCACGCCGATCACTTCGACATGCGCCGCCGGCGTCGTATAGACGCCGGACAGGCCGCCGAGATTGTTGGTCGCGGGGCCCGAGCCGATCGGCGAGAAATAGGCCCCGATATTGACGAGGTTGCGCAGCCGGAAGCCGAGAAACTTGCCGTCTTCGTCGAGTGCCAGCGCGGCCTCTGCGACGTTGTCGCGGCCGTGGAAGTCGCTGAGAAAACCCTCGGTGCGGTCGCTCATCCACTTCACAGGTCGGCCGGTGAGCCTGGCGGCATAGAGCGCAATCAGATATTCCGGATAGACGTTCGCCTTGATGCCGAAGCTGCCGCCGACATCGGGCGCGATCACGCGGACCTGCAGTTCCTGCGTGCCGATCACCTGACCGGCGAGGATGCGGCGCGCGACCCACGGATGCTGGATCGGGGCGCGCAGCGTGTAATGGTCGGTCCGCCGGTCGTGGATCGCAAGGCAGCCCCGCATCTCCATCGCGTTCGCGAGCACGCGGCTGATGTTGAAGCGCTGCTCCACGACATGCGCCGCGCCTGCAAAGGCAGCTTCCGTTGCGGCGCGGTCGCCGATCTCGAAGACGAACGCCTCGTTGCCGCCGAGCTCGTCCCACAGCACCGGCGCGTCGGCATCCAGCGCCTTCGCGGTCGCCGCGTTGGCAGGCAGCGCGTCGTAGTCGACCTCGATCAGCTCCGCCGCGTCGCGCGCCTGCGCCGCGGTCTCGGCGACGACGAACGCGACGCCCTCGCCGACCATGCGGACGCGGTCGACGGCCAACGGATAGAATTTCGGCAGGATGAAATCCTCGCCGCCGCGGCGTTTGACCGGCGGGCCGATATGCGGGATCGCGCCCCAGCCGGCATCGACGTAGTCGCGGCCGGTCACGACGGCGACGACCCCCGGGGCTGCAAGCGCCGGCGATGCGTCGACCGAGCGGATATGCGCGTGGGCGTGCGGCGAACGCAGAACGAAGCCGTGCAGCTGGCCGTGTGCGCTCTCGTCGTCGACGAAATCGCCGCCGCCGGTCAGCAGCTTCGGGTCTTCGAACCTCGGAATTGATTGACTGATGCCGTATTCGCCCACACTCGCCTCCGGTTTCGAGATTTCGGCCGACTATAGTGCCGCGCGGCCGAGAACGGTATCCATCAGCCCCGCCACAGCCGCCGGATCGTCGCCGCGCCAGGCGACGTGCTGATCCGGCCGGACCAGCACGCAGTCGGCGCCGTAGAGATCGCGTGCCGCAGCGTCGCCGATATCGAGGACATCGACGCCCTCGGGCGCCGGCCGATTGCCGCCGAACCGCAGCAGCGTGAAGCCCCGCGACAGCCGGTCGTGCAATACGGCGTCGCCGAGCCACACGTGCGGCGCGCGCGAGCCGGGAATGGCGTTCGGCGTGTAGTCGTTGGGATGATCGGGCGGCGGCTCCGCGCCGTCGTAAACGATCACCGGAGACGCCTCGTAGCGAAGGCCGAGGAACGCTCCTGGGATAACGAACTCGAATTCGGCGTGACGCTCGAAATAAGCCTTCAGGCGCGCGCGTTCGGCGGCCCCCTCGGGCGTGTCCTTGTCGATCTGGTCGGTCACCTGGACGTTACCGACGGAATCCGCGAAGCCCTTCGCGAAGTTGACGTTGCGGATGCCGATCGGGCGGCGTTCCGCCTCGTAGGAATCGAGCAGCGTCTCGCCGCCCTCGCCGGTCACGGCCGCGGCAAGCTTCCAGCCGAGATTGACCGCGTCGTCGACGCCCGTGTTCATCCCCATCCCGCCGGTCGGCGTGAACAGATGAACGGCGTCGCCGGCAATGAATACCCGTCCCTTGCGATACTTCTGCGCGACGAGGCTGTACCCGGCGTTCCAGTTCACCGACGAGATGATTTCCAGCGGGAACTTTCGACCGACGATCTTGTGGATCAATGCGGTCGGGTCCTCCGGGTCCACGCCCTCGCGCATCGCGAAATGCAGCAGGAACTCCCGGTCGCTGTCGACGTGGACGAGCAGCGCGCGCTGGTCGGGAAGCACAGTCCAGTACTGCCACGCGGGCCGGTCCGGCACCCAATCGGGCGCCTCCAGCGTGCGGAAATAAGCGGCGTACATGGGACCGCCCATCATCGGGCGCACGACGCCGGACTCGCCCTCGAGCTCGACGCCGAGCGCCTTGCGAACGATGCTGTTGCCGCCGTCGCAGCCGACGAGATAGGACGCGGAGACGTGTTCCCGTTTGCCCGTCTCGACATTATCGATCGCGGCGGCAACCGCGTCGGTGCCGTCCTCGAATCCGGTCAGCCGCCACCCGAAACGGACCTCGACGCTATCGAGCGCGTCGATGGAGCGCTTCATCTCCTCCTCGAGATAGATCTGCGAACAGCGGTGCGGCGGCTCGGCCGATGCCCATGCGCTCGTCCCCACCCGCGCTTGCGCCAGCGCTTCTGCTCGCGACGGCTGACGGAAGCGGCCGAGCTCGTATCCGGTCAGCGTGGTGAAGTAGCTGAGATCGGTCGGGTGGTCATCGTCGAGACCGCGGTCGCGCAGCCTGGCGGCGATGCCGTGCCGACGAAGGTGTTCCATCGTCCGGCTGCTGACCGCGTTGGCCTTCGGATGGCGCGCCGTATCGTTGCGCTCGTTGACCAAAAGGCAGCGCACGCCTCGCGCGCCGAGTTCGAGCGCCAGCATCAGCCCTACCGGGCCGGCGCCCGCAATGATTACATCCGTTTTGTGCAATATTCCGCCCGCGACGAGTGACACCCCCGCGGCCCCGGTTTTATGATAGTCTTTCCGAGGGAATATAGCCGACGATCGGGCGGAAAACATGACGGTTTCGGAAAACGCGGCGGTAAAGCCGATTCCGGTCGACGATCCCGCCGGCTGGCGTGCCGACGACCTAGCCGCAAGCGACGACTGGATCTACCGTCTCAGCGACGGGGACGTCGCCGAACTCGATGCGGCGATCTGGACGGTCGAGCGCAGCGGCGCGGAAATCGCCGACGTGACCGAAACCGACTTCGCCCTCCCCACGCTAGATGCGCGGCTTTGCGATATCGGCCGCGATATCGTGCACGGTCGGGGCGTCGCGCTGATCAAGGGCCTACCGGTCGCTCGCTATACCCGCCGCCAGGCGGCGCTTGCCTGCTGGGGCATCGGGCTCCGCGTCGGCGTGCCGGTCTCGCAGAACGGCAAGGGACATCTTCTCGGCCACGTGAAAAACCTCTCCGGCGACGATTTCGAGACGACGACCCATCGCGGCTATCACACGAGTTCGGACCTGCCGTGGCACGCTGACTCCTGCGATGTCGTCGGGCTCCTGTGCCTGCAGACCTCGAAGAGCGGCGGCGAGAGCTATTTCGTCAGCTCGGTTGCGATCCACAACGAATTGATCGCTCGGCGGCCGGATCTTGCCGAGGCGCTGGCCGAGCCCTGGTACCGCGACCGGCGCGGCGAAATTCCGGAAGGCAAGGACCCCTGGTGGTCGCTGCCCGTCTTCAACTATGTCGACGGAAAGCTGGTCACGAGCTGGCAGGGCAAGTACATCCGCTCCGCCCAGCGGTTCGAGGAACTCCCACGTTTCACGGAGCGCCAGCAGGAAGCGCTCGACATGATGACCCGGCTGGCGGAAGAGCTCGCATTCTCGATGCGCTTCGAGCCGGGCGACATGCAGCTCCTGCACAACCACGTCGTCCTGCATCGCCGGTCCACCTACGAGGACTGGCCGGAGCCGGAGCGCAAACGTCACCTGCTGCGGCTGTGGCTCGCGACGCCGGGGGGCCGAACGCTCCCGGACGGCCTGGTCGAGCGATACGGCCAGATCGGTCCCTCCGGCCGGCCGGCCGGTATCTATGTCCCCGGCACGCAGCCGACGACGCCGCTCGACGCGGAGTAGCGGCGTCAATCTTGGTTAACTGGCCGCAAAAGCTGCCGACGGATCGACGTCGGGATATTTTACGCATTCGTTACAGAAGCCAGATCGGCACACTGTAAATGTTTGTTTTTAAACAGAATCACCCGTTGGCATAAATCTTGCAGATTTGACACTACGCTGCGTTTTCGGCGCTCAAAAAGGATCGTTGCGTGTTTAGTGTCTTAACGAGTTCCAACGTTACCAAGGTTCTGCGGAGCGGCTCCCTGTCGGCGGCCGCGATAGCTGTTTCGGCCTTCGTCGCTCTCACGGCGGCGTCGACCGATGCAAATGCCATCCCGCAGTTCCGGTTCACCGACGGCTCCGCGACGGTCGACGTCTCCGACAACCAGTTCGGAATGGATTTCGACTTGCGGCCCGGCATCATCAACTGGGCGGGCACGGTCGGCTCCTTCAATACCGTCGTCGGCATCGGCGCGACGAAGCCGCATATCGGCACCGCGACCATGCCTGAGATTGACATGCTGTCGCTCCAGATCAGCGGCACGGCCGGCGGCACCCTTCAGGTGATGTTCACGGAAACCGATTTCCTGGGCGACGGCAACGAAACGATCCTGTCGGGCATCGGCGGCACGACGAACGGCACCGTCGTCTACGAGACATATGCGTCGCTTACGAACAATCCTTTCGCCACGGACATTTTGCTGAGTTCTTCGGGCACCCTCGGCGGTCTGGCGTTCAGCTTCGAGGATACGGTCGGCGCGGAAGTGAACGGGCCCTACTCGCTTACCACCGCGGTGACGGTCACGCACACGGCGGGCGGCCTGAACACCAGCTTCAACGCGGCCATCGAAATTCCCGCACCGGGTGCGGCGCCGGTCTTCGTCACCGGGTTGCTGGCGGCGGCTGCGATCCGCCGCCGCAAGAACCGGAAGAACGCCTGATCGGATAATTTTCCGCGGCTCGGAACAAGACAAAGGCCGCGCCATCTGGCGCCGCCCTATTCGTTTCGCGAAAACATTCGGCGCGGTTCAGTCGGATTCTTCCGGAATGCCCGTAATGCGTATACCCGTCCCCGGCGAGTTGTAGCGCCGGTTCATCCAGATCAACAGCGACGTCAGCGCTTCCGCGGCCGCTGCATTGTCGAGCGGACCCGCCTCGATCCCCCGGAGGCCCGCCGCATCGGCAAGCGCCACCGCCTCGGCGCGCGCCGCCGGATCGTCGCCCGCGATCAGCACGTCGCAATCGATCGCGTGTTCCCTGTCGGCGAGGTGCTCGGCAGAAACGTTCTGGAAGGCGGAGACGACGCGCACGCCGTCGCCCAACAAGTCTTGCGCGATTTTCGCAGCGGAGCCTTCGGGCGGCATCTGGACCCGCATTACCTTCGGCGGGACGAGCGGCACGGTGACGTCTATCAGGATCTTGCCCTGCAGCGCGTCGCGCAATGCTTCGAGGGTCGGCCGCTGCGCCGCATAGGGCACCGTCAGGACCGCAATATCGCAGGCAGCGGCGGCAGCGGCGTTGTGCATGCCCTCGGCGCCGAAAGCGGCTGCCGCCTCCGCGGCCCGTGCCGCATCGCGGGAGCCGACAAGAACGCGATAGCCCGCGCGCGCCCAGCGCGCCGCGAGACCGGAACCCTCGGCGCCGGTGCCGCCGAGGACGGCAATGACTGGCTTGGTTACGCTCATGCCGCCTTTCCGCCATGGGCATAGCGCGTCGCAGGCGTCTCGACGACCGGCAGCAGACCCGTCGCCGCCGACGCGGCCGCTCGCCTGTCATCGTCTACGGGCTCGTAAAGGGTCGTCCGGCTCCGCGGCGTGCGGCCGATACCCTCGATCAGAGCGGCCAGTTTCTCCGGGCCGTATTCCTGGCCGTGCGACGCGCCGGCAGCACGGGAAATCGACTCGTTCATCAGCGTTCCGCCGACATCGTCCGCACCCGCATTCAGGCACGCTGCCGCGCCGCGCTCGCCCAGCTTTACCCAGCTCGTCTGGATGTGAGGCACCAGCGGATGAAGCGCAAGCCGCGCGACGGCATGCATCAGCAGCGTCTCCCGGAACGTCGGCCCGCGCCGCGCCATTCCCTTCAGATAGATCGGCGCCTCCATGTGAACGAACGGCAGCGGGACGAACTCCGTAAAGCCGCCGGTGCGTTCCTGCAGGTCGCGGACATGCAGGAGGTGGCGCGCCTGGTGCACAGGGCGCTCGAGATGTCCGAACATGATCGTCGCCGTCGTGCGCAGGCCCACGTCGTGCGCGGCCTCTACGACGTCCAGCCATTCCCCTGTCGAGAGCTTGTCGGGGCACAGGACCGCGCGCACCTCGTCGTCGAGGATTTCGGCCGCCGTGCCGGGCAGCGAGCCGAGCCCCGCATCGCGCAGCCGGATCAGGAACTCACGGACCGGGATCCCAAGCGTTGCCGCGCCCTGCGTCACTTCCAGCGGCGAAAAGGCGTGGACGTGGACGTTCGGTGCCGCGCGCTTCGCGGCGGCAAGAATTTTGAGATACGTCTCGCCCGTGTAGTCGGGGTGGATACCGCCCTGCAGGCAGACTTCGGTCGCGCCGCGCGCCCAGGCCTCCGACGTGCGACGCGCGATTTCGTCGAGTGCCAGATCGTAGGGCGCGCCGCGCAGGTTCGCGCTCAGGCGGCCCTTCGAGAAAGCGCAGAACCCGCAGCGATAGCCGCATACGTTCGTATAGTTGATGTTGCGGTTGACCGCATAGGTGACCGTGTCGCCGCACACTTGGCGTCGGAGCGTATCGGCCGCCGACACCACCTCGGCGACGGCGTCTCCTCGGGCTTCGAGGAGGCGAGCGATGTCGCGCTCGCCGAGCCGCGCACCGTCGGCCGCACGATCGAGCAGAGCCCGAAGCTGCCCGCCCCCGCCGTCTACCGAAGCGGGACCCGGGACCGCAGACGGGTCGGCGGCAGCGTCGCCGGGAGACCACCGGTCGTTCCGCGCGAGGCCGCCCGCGTCCATCGCCTTGAGCACGTAAGGGCGAACAGCGGCGTCGAGCCATCCTTCGTCGAAGACGTAGCCGGGATAGACCGGGAGTCTCGGGGCAAGCGTCTTCCCCGCCGACGCCGTTTCCGCCGCGAGCACGTCGCGGTGCGGCCACGGCGCCTCGGGATTCACGTGGTCCGGCGTCACCGGCGACACGCCGCCCCAGTCGTTCAGTCCCGCGCCGATCAGCGCACCAAAACCGGCGGCACTGAGATTGGGGGGCGCCTGGATCGACATGCCTGCCCCGAACGCCTCGCGCGCGTCCGCCACGGTCTGCATCAGGTCCAAGATATCGGGCTCGGGCGCGTCGGCCATCCGCGTCCCTGGCTTGGCCCTGAAATTCTGGATGATGATTTCCTGGATGTGACCGTATTCGTCATGGAGGTCGCGGATCGCCCTCAGCGCCGCCCGGCGCTCGTCCCGCGTCTCGCCGATACCGATCAGAATGCCGGTCGTGAACGGCACCCGCGCCTTGCCGGCGAGCCGTATCGTCTCCAGACGCGCAGCGGGATCCTTGTCGGGCGATCCGTAGTGCGGACCGCCGCGCGTGCTCAACGACGGCGAAAGCCCCTCGAGCATCAGCCCCATCGAAACGGAGACGGGACGCAGCATCGCGATATCCGCCGCCGTCATCGTGCCCGGATTGAGATGCGGCAGAAGCCCCGTTTCGCGCAGGACAAGGCCTGCCATCTCGGCGAGATAGGAAATCGTGCTGTCGTGGCCGAGCGCGTCGAGCTCTTCGCGCGCGACCCGGTAGCGGCGCTCCGGCTTGTCGCCGAGCGTGAACAGCGCCTCGGTGCAGCCCGCCTCGCCCCCGGCGCGCGCCACCGCCAGTACCTCGTCCGCCGTCATATAGGCCCGTTCGCCGGCTCGCGGCGGCCGCGAAAACGTGCAGTAGCCGCACACGTCGCGACAGAGTTTCGTCAGCGGAATGAAGACCTTGGGGCTATAGGTGACGATGTCGCCGAAACCGTCGTCGCGAAGACGCGCGGCGCGGCTGAAGGCATTGCCGGAACTATCGGGGGGTAGGACGCTCATGGCCGCATCATGCGGGAATCGCCGCGCCGCGCAATCCCCGGACGAGAAAGAAGAAACGGCGGCTTGAAGGCTGCCCGCTAGGCGGCGCGGCGGTGGGCGGCGAGGAGTACCAGACCGCCGGCAACGATCAGGAGCATGCCGGGCTCGGGCAAGCTCTCGCTGAAGCTGCCCTCGCCTTCGATGATGGTATTCGCGACGCCGGAGAAGCTGTTCGACGCGTTGCCGACTTCGACGAAGTTGACGAGCAGGGTCTCGGGGATCGTGTAGAGATACGTTCCGGCGTTCTCGCCCGTGCGCGTGAAAGTCACCGAACCGGGAAGTTGCGTCGCGGACGGGTCGAGCATGACGAAAACGTCGAAGAACTGCGTTCCCGCTCCGAAGTCGATTTCGATAGGCGCGACGCTGACGAGATCGAGGGCGACGATCTGAATGTCGGTCGTCCCGGAATCGCCGATGTTGTTAAGCGTGACCGGCGCGCCGATGTCGAGGATGGTATCCGCTCCGTCGGGTCCCGTCGGCGTCGTCGCGTTCACCAGAGAATGCTGATTGACGCCGCCGAACGCATCGCCGGACAGCAGTCCGGTGCCGTCGAAGGTGAGATTGACCGGCAGGACAGGCTGCGGCGATACCGGCGGAACGCCGACGAGGTCGACGGTATCCGGACCCGAAAGGTCGCCGGCGATGAAGAAGCTGGTGAGGTTCGTTACCGGAACCGTCTTGAGCGGAACAAAGCCGTCGATTTCGATCGGATCCGCCGACGCGGGTGCAAAAGATCCCAACGCGCCGATCGCGATGATCGCCGCCAGCGCGCATACCCGGAAATTACGCATCCGGACACGCATAAGCATGGGATTCTCTTCTTCAGCCTTTTGCCGGCAAGAAGGTTCGCGCCAAAGACGTTATGTTTCTACGCCGATACCGCCGAAGGTCCAGAGCGATTAACGCTCTGGACTAAAAGGGCTTTCCGTCCGTCATTGGGAAACGTCCCTCAATATCCCACAATGACCTCGCCCGCATTGGGACTCACGACCTGGCCCGTGATGCTGTCGGTTTCCGGCCCGGCGAGCCAGGCCACGGCGTAGGAGATATCGAGCGGCGTGGCGAATTCGCCGAGCGGCATGCGCTGGCGGTGTTCTTCGATCCATTCGTCCGTGTTGGACTGCGTCGTCATGCCGGTCACGATGAAGCCGGGCGCGACCGCATTTACCCGGATGCGCCACGGCGCGAATTCCCGCGCCCATGCTTTCGTCAGGCCCGAGATGGCCGACTTCGCCGAACAATAGTGGCTCGCCGTCGCGCTGCCGCCCATGGCGAAGATCGACGAGATGTTCACGATCTTGCCGAACTTCCTCTCCTTCATCGCCGGCACGACCGCTTTGGTCGTGAAGAACGCGCCGCGCACCTGCACGTCGTACATCTCGTCGAAGATTTCGATGTCGATGTCCTCGATCGTCCGACGATGCCCGCCGACGCCGGCATTGTTGACCAGAATGTCGACCGGCCCGGCCCCCTGGACGGCGGCGGTGAGCGCGTCTACGTCGCGGGCATCGACCGCGACCGCCGTCGCCTTCACCCCCTTTGCGCGCGCCATTTCGGCCGTCTCTTCGACGCCATCCGCCTTGATATCGAGGACCACGACGTCCGCGCCGCGTTCCGCCATCAGCACCGCGTGGCTGCGCCCCATGCCGCCGCCTGCGCCCGTGATCAGTGCCCGTCTTCCGTCCAGATTGCCGCTCATCGCTCTCTCCCCGTAAATGTGTGACCGGAACGATAGCGCGGGGGCCTCGGTCAACCAAGTCCGCGACGCGGTCCGCACGCACGAAGCCGACGAAACCGGAACGTCGGGCGCGGCACGGCGGGTCTCTCCCCTTGTCTGAGGCTCGCAACCGGCGTAAAATAATTGGTATCAAATGATAGGAAATGGCCGTGCCGGACCAAATCGACAAATCCCATCCGATCGAAGACACGCGGATCTTCGATCACGAGCAAAGCAGGAAGGGATACCTGCTGAACAAATTCGCCATGTCGATGACCACGGCAGCGAACCGCGAAGCCTTCAAGACCGACGAAGAATCTTACATGGCCCGGTTCGATCTGACCGAAACGGAGAAGCAGCTCATCCGCGACCGTGACTGGCGCGCGATCATGTCGGAGCACGGCGGCAACATCTACATGATCATGAAGATCGGCGCGGTGCTCGGTCAGGGCCTCTACCAGATCGGCGCGCACCAGCGCGGCGAAACCTACGAGGAGTTCCTCGCCACCCGCAACGCCTCCGGCGCGCGGTAGGGAACCCGGCACATGGCCCGCATCGTCGCCGGCATCGGCACCTCGCACGTCCCGTCCATCGGCGTCGCTTACGACCAGGGCCGCACGCAGGAAGCGGACTGGAAACCGCTGTTCGATGCCTACGAGCCCGTCAAGGACTGGTTGCGCGGCCTGGCCCCCGACATCGCGATCGTCGTCTACAACGATCACGGCGGCGATTTCTTCTTCGACAAGTACCCGACCTTCGCCATCGGCGCGGCCGACAGCTATGCCGTCGGCGACGAAGGCTGGGGCCGGCGTCCCCTTCCCGACTTTCCGGGCGACGCGAACTTTTCCTGGCACCTGTGCAACGAGCTCATCTACGACGAGTTCGACATCACGGTCTGCCAGGAGCTCGCCGTCGAACACGGTTTCATGGTGCCGATGCATCTCTGCTGGAATCACGGCGCGGCGGACGCTGCCGACGGCTGGCCGGTGAAAGTCGTGCCCGTCGCCGTCAACGTCATCCAGCACCCGCTGCCGACGGC
>JAYPTI010000066.1:0-16637 GCA_038133505.1 Alphaproteobacteria bacterium | reverse complement strand
TCGGCAGCGTCACCGGCGGCCGGCGGCGGATGGAGGTCGCGTTCGGCGTCGAGTCGGGCGGGCTCCTGCAGGAGGTCCTCAAGCGCCTCGCCGTCCCGCAGGACATCGTCGAGCTCTCGTCGGAGGAAGCGCCGGTTCACCAGGTAATCCTCGAAGGCGACGAAGCCGACCTGACGAAGCTCCCGGTCCACCTGCAGCACGCGATGGACGGCGGACCCTACATCTCGTCGTCGCTCGACTACGTCATCAACCCCGAGACCGGCTGGACGAATACCGGCGCGCGGCGCCTGATGCTGCGCGGCCCGCGCGAGACGGGCATCGATCTCGTCGCGCCGAGCGACCTGCGCGCGATATACGAAAAATGCGCTGCGAAGGGCGAAAAGCTGCCGGTCGCGTTCACCGTCGGCGCGCACCCGTGCGACCACGTGGCCGCGGTGATGCGCCTGCCGGTCGACGAGCTGCCGCTGGTCGCCTGCATGCGCGGCACGACGCTGCCGGTCGTCAAGTGCGTCACCAGCGACATCCGCGTGCCGGCCGACGCCGAGATGGTCCTCGAAGGCTATATCGACAACGGCTACACGGAGGCCGAAGGACCGTACGGCGAGTTCCTTGGCTATTACGGCGTGATGAAGCGCAACCCGGTGTTTCATCTCACCGCGATCACCCACCGCAAGGATGCGCTGTTCCAGACGTCGACGATATCGGGCGAGCATATCGGCTGGACCGACACGACCCAGCTCAACGCGATCCGCGCCGAGGTGACGATCTGGCGGGCGCTGGAAACCGCGGTGCGCGAACCGGTCGCGGTCTCGGCCACCACGTCCTCGGGCGGCTCGTTCAACGCCCGCGTCGCCATCCGCCAGCGGGTGCCGGGCGAAGCGCGCAACGCCATCGCCGCCGTGATGGGCTGCATGTCGAACGTGAAGCACGTGTTCGTCGTCGACCCCGACATCGACATCTATTCCGACACGCAAATGGACTGGGCGATGGCGACCCGGTTCCAGGCCGACCGCGACCTGATCGTCGAGACCGGCTTCCGCACCATCCCGCTCGACCCGTCGCTTGGCGGCGGGCGCACCGGCGCCAAGGCGGGCTTCGACCTGACCATGCCGCTCGGTGCGAAGCCGCTCGACCATCAGGTGCCGACGGTGCCCGCGATGGGCGAGAAGACGCACGACACGGTCGAGGCGGCGCTTGCAGACGGGCCGAAATCGTTCGGCGCGCTGGTCTCCGCCGTCGGCTCGCGCGACGGGCGCGAGGTCGTGCGTGCGCTCGACGAACTGCGCCAGGCAGGACGCCTCAACCGCACCGACGACGGTCTGTACGCGCTCGAAGGCGCATGACACCTGCCAATAGAACTGGCGCCGGCACGAACACGGGCGTCGGCGCGCCGCTGCGCCGGCGCGAGGATCTGCGCCTGCTGCGCGGCCGCGGCGAATATTCAGACGATACAAACCTGCCGGGTCAGCTCCATGCCGCCATGGTGCGTTCTCCGCACGCTCACGCGGAGATCGGCGACATGGAAACGACGGAAGCCGCGGCCATGCCTGGCGTCGTCGCCGTCCTGACCGGGGCGGATTACGTCGCTGACGGGATCGGCGATCTCGCGCACGTCGCCAATCCGGCGGGCGCCGTCGACTGGCAGAACCCGGCCTTCGTCAACCGCGACGGCAGCGCGCCTTTCGATACGCCGCAGCCGCCGATCCTGCGCGACAAGGTCCGCCACATGGGCGAGATCGTCGCCGTGGTCGTCGCGGAGACGGCGACGCAGGCGCGCGACGCGGCAGATCTCGTCGCGGTCGACTACCGTCCTCTTCCCGCGGTGACCGACGCGCTCGCCGCCCTCGAGCCGGACGCGCCGCAGGTGTGGGACGCGTGCGTCGGCAACCTGCCGCTCGATTCCGAGATGGGAGATTCGGCTGCCGTCGAGTCCGCGTTCGCGAAGGCCGCGCACGTGGTCGAGGCGCGCTTCTTCAACAACCGCATCGTCAACTGCCAGATGGAGCCGCGCGCGGCCCTCGGCGACTGGGACGCGGACGCCGGCAAGCTGTCGCTCCACGCCGGCGGACAGGGCGTTCACCGGCACAAGCAGATCCTGTGCAAGATGTTCGGCCTGGAGCCCCCGCAGGTCCGCGTCACCTCCAAGGACGTGGGCGGCGGGTTCGGGCCGCGCAACCTGCTCTATCCGGAATTCGTGCTGGTGTGCTGGGCGGCGAAACGGCTCGGCCGGCCGGTGAAGTGGACGGGCGACCGGACCGAATCCTTCGTCACCGACTTTCAGGCGCGCGACCTCCATACCGAGGCGGCGCTGGCGCTCGATGCTGAGGGCAACTTCCTCGCCCTGCGCGCCGATCTCGTCGGCAATGTCGGCGCCCATACGGTCTCGTTCGTGCCGCTGTCGAACGGCCCGCGCCTGCTGCCGTCGGTCTATACGATCCCGGCCTGCCATGCGCGCATCCGCGGCGTCCTCACCAACACAGTGCCGACCGGGCCCTATCGCGGCGCGGGCCGACCCGAGGCGATGCACGTCGTCGAGCGGCTGATCGACATGGCGGCGGCGGACATGGGCCTCGACCGGATCGAACTGCGCCGCCGCAACATGATCCCGGCCGACGGGTTCCCCTACGAGAACCCGATGGGCACCGCCTACGACTGCGGCGAGTTCGAAATCGCCATGGACAAGGCGCTCGCCGCGGCCGACTGGCAGGGCTTCGAGGGGCGCCGCACCGAGGCCGCCGCGCGCGGCATGTGCCGCGGCATCGGCTACGCCAACTACATCCAGGCGCCGGTCGGCGCACCGGTCGAATATGCCGAGGTGCGGGTGAATGCCGACGGCACCGTGGACGTCCCCATCGGCACCCATTCGAGCGGCCAGTCGCACGAGACCGTCTTTCCGCAGCTCGTCTCCGAGCTCCTCGGCGTGCCGTACGAGGCGGTGCGGATCGTGACCGGCGATTCCGACGTCGTCCCGGTCGGCGGCGGCTCCCACTCGGACCGCTCGATGCGGCTCGGCGGCATCGTCATGCGCGAGGCCTCCGAAGAGGTCATCGAAAAGGGCAAGGAACGGGCCGCCGCGCTGCTCGAAGCGGCGGTCGAGGATATCGTGTTTACGGAAGGCGTATACCGCGTCACGGGAACCGACCGGAGCGTCACGATCTTCGAGGCGGCCGGCAGCGCCGAAGACGGCGTGCTGACCGCGAATTCGCTGTTTCGCGGCCGCTCCGCCGCCTATCCCAACGGAGGCGCGGTCTCGGAGATCGAGATCGACCCGGCCACGGGCAAGCTGACGATCGTCGCGCACGTCACCGTCGACGACCCGGGCCGGGCCATCAATCCGTTGGTGCTGACGGGCCAGGCGCACGGCTCCATCGCACAGGGCGTCGGCCAGGCGGTCATCGAGAACGGCTATTACGACCCCGGGACCGGCCAGCTCGTCGCCGGCTCGTTCATGGATTACGGGCTGCTGCGCGCCGACGATTTGCCGTCGTTCGAAACGCTGCTGCACGAGGTCCCGACCGCGCTCAATCCGCTCGGCGTGAAGGGTGGCGGCGAGGGCGCGACCGTCTCGGCGACGGCTGCGTTCATCAATGCGGTATGCGATGCGCTGAAGGACTACGGCGTCCGCGACGTCAAGATGCCGGCGACGCCGGAAAGGCTGTGGCGGGCAATCTCCGGTCCGGCCGCCGGGCGCTGAACGCCGGTCAGTTGCCGGGCGGCATCTTGCCCTTGAGCCGCATGACGTAGCCGATGATCTCGGCGACGGCCTTGAAGTGCTCGGACGGGATCTGCTGATCCACCTCGACGCCGGCATAGATTGCGCAGGCGACCGGCGGGTTCTCGACGATGGGAATGTCGTTGGCTTCGGCGATCTCGCGGATCTGCTTCGCCATGAAGTCCTGCCCCTTGGCGACGAGCACCGGCGCGTCCATCTCGCCGAACTCGTATTTGAGGGCGACCGCGAAATGGGTCGGGTTGGTGATGACGACGGAGGCCTGCGGCACCGCGGCGGACATGCGCGGGCGGGCGCGTTCCTGGCGGATCTGGCGCAGCCGCTGCTTCACCATCGGATCGCCTTCGGACTGCTTCATCTCGTCCTTGATTTCCTGCCGGCTCATCCGCATCTGCTTCATGAACTCGAACTTCTGGTACAGGAAATCGACGATCGCGATCACGGTCACGATCGCAAGCACGCCGATCATCAACTTGGTGGCGAGGGCGCGGAGGAGTTCGGGAAGCACGGCGATCTCGATCCGCATGAGCTGCTCGATCCCGCCGAACGACGGCAGCATGAGCATCGTCGCCACCGCGCCCACGATGGTGATCTTGGCGACCCCCTTCAGGAACTCGGCAAGCGACTTGAACGAGAACAGCCGCTTCATGCCCTGCATCGGGGACACACGCTCCATCTTGGGCACGATCCTGTCGGTGGCCAGCATGATGCCGCTTTGCACCATGCCGGTCGCCAGGGCCGCGATGACCAGCAGCAGGATCGGCAGGATCAGCAGGAAGGCTACGTCGTTCGCGATCCTCGCGATGATGTCACGCAGCGTGTTTTCGGAAACCGGGATCGCGTGAGCGAATTCCAGATAGCGGCCCAGGACGTTCTTGAGACCCGTCGACAGGCTGGGCGAGACCATGGCCACGATGATCGTGCCCGCCAGGATCATGAACCAGTGATTGACTTCGCGGGAATTCAGAACCTGACCCTTCTCGCGCGCATCGTCGAGTTTCTTTTGGGTCGGTTCCTCTGTTTTTTGGGAGTCGTCTGAGCCCTCCGCCATCGCGCCCTCCCTATCCCTGTCCGGTGAGGCGGAGCAGCGAGTCCTGGAATCCGGACAGGAACCACAGCATCCCCGCCGACAACGTCGTCGCCATGATGAAGAACGCAAGGGTGATCTGGAGCGGCATCGCGATGAAGAACACCTGCACCTGCGGCATCAGGCGGCCGAGAAGACCGAGACCGGCGTAGAAGATCGTGCCGACGACGATGAAGGGCGCGGCGAGCTGGATGCCGAGCACGAAGCTGTCGGACAGCACCCGGATGACGGCCTCCGAAAAGTCGCCGAGCGGCAGCGGCGCGCCGGGACGGAAGACGGTGTAGCTGTCCGCGATGGACATCAGCATCAGATGATGCAGGTCCGAGACGAAAATCATGAAGATGCCGACCAGGTTCAGGAAGGCGGCGATGACGGAGCCCTGCTGCGCATTCGCCGGATCGAAGAACGAGGCGTTCGCGAGACCGGTCTGGAAGCCGATGATGACGCCCGCGATGTGGAGCGCCGTGACGAAGAAACGGACCATGGCGCCCATGAAGACGCCGATGACGATCTCGCCGGCGATCAGCACGAAACCGTTAAGCACTCCCGACGGCATCTGGGGCAGGGTCTCGGCGACGACCGGGGTCACCACGACGCTGAGCGACAGCGCGAACATCAGGCGAATGCGGGGACTGACGAAGCTCTCCGCGAAACCCGGAAGCAGCATCATCGCCGCGCCGATCCGGCAGAATACGAGTGCGATGGCGTAGAGGTCGTTCGCGACGAGGTTGTCGAGCACCGATCAGCCCAGCGATACGATCTTGTCGACGATCTCCGTCATGAAGCCGTTGAGGGTCGCCATCATGAACGGCAGCAGAATGAGCACCGCGAAGAAGATGACGACGATCTTGGGAACGAAGGCGAGCGTCATCTCCTGGATTTGCGTCAGCGCCTGAAACAGCGATACGCCGAGACCGACGATCAGCGCGACGAACATCACGGGCGCGCCGACCTTCAGCAGCACCCAGATTGCATCGCGCGACACGGCAATAACCTCGACCGTGTTCATACCCCTCCCCCTCGTCCGGCCGCCTTAGATGGGCATCCGCGCGATTTCCTGATACGCGGCGACGACCTTGTCGCGAACCGCGATGACGGTCTGCAGCGTGACCTCGGCATTTGTGACCGCCGTCACGACATCGGTCAGATCGGCTTTGTCAACGAGCGCGCGGGCGCTCATGTTTTCCGCGGTGCTGCCGCTGTCGACCGCCGTCTTCAGGGCGTCACCCACCATGTCCGAAAAGTTCTGGGCGGGATCGCCGGAGCGCGGCTCCATGCCGCCGACGGGCGCCTTCTGGGTGTTTCGGGCGTAGGCCGCCGCGGCGTTCGCGATGGTGAATGCGCTCATTGTCTAGCTCTCCCGGCCGCTTCTATTCGCGCAGCATGTCGATGGTGCGGTTCAGCATTCCCCTCGAGACCTGGATGATGCTCAGGTTCGCTTCGTAGGAACGCTGCGCTTCGCGCATGTCCATCATCTCGACCAGCGGGTTGACGTTGGGAACCAGCACGTAGCCGTCCTTGTCCGCTGCGGGATGCTGCGGATCGAACTTCTTGTCGAAGTCCGCCTTGTCGTACTTGATCTTGTCGACCACGACGCGCTTGGAGTCGAGGTTGCGGTCGAGGATGTTCTTGAACGTGATGTGCTTGCGCCGGTAGGGCATGTCGCCGGGGCGATCCGGCAGCGAGTCGGCGTTCGCGATGTTCTCCGATATCACCCGGAGACGCGTTCCCTGAACGCGCATGCCGGCGGTCGATAGCTTCATCGCCTTGATCAGATCCATGCTGTCCCTGCTCCTGCCCGTTACTCAGACCGGCTATCGAATGGGCTTGCCGAGCGCCATTTTCAGGAGCGCGACCTGCTTCGAGTAGATGTTGCTGGCCAGACGATGGTTCGCCTGGGTCTCGGTAATCTTGGTAAGCTGTTCTTCGAGGATGACCGAGTTGCCGCCGGGCGAGCTTTCGTAGGTCCCCTTCTCGCTGTCGAAACTGTGCTTCGGCGGTTTCCGCGTCGCCGCGATATGCTTGGTGTTCGTCTGCTCCAGCCCCTGGCGGACGGTCTTGCGGCGCAGCAGATCTCCGAAACCCAGCGGTTTCAGGTCGCGCGGCGCGTAGGACGGCGTATCGGCGTTCGCGAGGTTCTGCGACAGCACGATCTGGCGCTTCGACAGCCAGTCGAGCTTTTTTGCCGTCATGCTGAACAGCTTCAGATTGGTAAGATCCATCGCCTCTCGCCGGGTTTTTCCCGGTGCCTAAAACTTTACGGTAATTTGAAGTTTCCCAAGCCTGTGTTAAGAAACTGGAAAGCGGCGGGCAGCAGATTGCGGTCCGCAGGCACGTTGCAAGTAGTAACGGAGGCTCCAGATGCTCTACCTCACCCGAAAAGTGGGCGAATCCGTCATAGTCAACGACGATATCGAGGTCACGGTCGTCGATATACGGGGCCGCTCCGTTAAGCTCGGGTTTACCTTCCCGCAGGGCGCCTCCGTCCTCCGGCGCGAACTTTACGAAAAGATCCAGCAGGAAAACCTCGAAGCCGCCCAGGTCAGCGCGGATTTCTTCGCGGGCGCCGCCGAGACGGACAAGACTCCGGAAAAAGCAGAAGAATAGGTCCGGCCCGGGAGCCTCAAGTTGGCCCGATCGGTCGGAACCCGCATCGTCCGCAAGGAGAACGCCGCCCCTCGCATCGTCGGGGCGGATATCTGCGTGGTCGGCTCCGGCGCCGCAGGGATTTCGGCTGCAGTCGAGGCCGCGCGCGCCGGCAGCCGCGTCGTCCTGCTGGAGACGTCGGCCGCACTGGGCGGCCAGGCGGTCAACGGGATCATCGGCACCTTCTGCGGCCTCTATTCGAACGGCCCCGACATACGGCGGCTGACTTACGGCATCGCCGACGAGATGCTCGACGCGCTGCGCGCCGAAGGCGCAGCGCAGGACCGCCCGGCGCGCAATTCGACGATCGTCCAGTACGACGAGGTCGCGCTGGCGCGATGGATCGACCGGACGGTTCGCGATGCCGGGATCACGGTGCTTCTGGGTGCGACGGTGCGGGACGCGGAGATGGACGGGCGGCGCATCTCCCGCCTCCACGCGGCGACGAAGTTCGGCGACGTCGCGATCGAGGCCGACGGCTTCGTCGATGCGTCCGGAGACGCCACCGTCGCGTGGCACGCGGGCCTGCCGGTCCGCGAACCCGAAACGGAGATCTACGGGACGCAGGTCGTGCTCTTCGAGCATTTCGACGAGGACGCCGCGACCGCGATCGACCGCTGGGACATGCAGAAAAGGCTCGCAGAGAAGGCCGACGCGTACGGCCTCGTCCGCAAAGACGGCTTCGTGTTCGCCTTTCCGGGACGCGGCGTCGCGCTCGCCAACATGACGCATGTCCCGACACCGACGGATCCCGTGGCGGCCTGGGACACGGTTTTCGCCGGACGGGACCAGGCCGACCGCCTGCTCGCGTTCCTGCGGAGCGAATACCCGGACGCGTACGGCGCGGCCCGAATCCGCATTTACGCGGCGCCGGGCGTGCGCCAGACGCGGTGGATCGTCGGCGCCTACAGCCTCGCCGACGGAGACGTCCGGGCCGGTCGGCTCTTCGACGATGCCGTCGCGCGCTGTTCCTGGCCGATCGAGCTGCACGACGCCTCCGCGGAGGCGTACTGGGAGGAGCTCGGCGACGGTCACCTGCACACGGTCCCTCTCCGCAGCCTCCTGCACCGCGACGCCGACATTCTGGCGGCCGCCGGCCGCTGCATCGACGGCGATACCGTCGCGCTGTCGTCGGTCCGGGTGATGGGTCCCTGCATCGCGATGGGCGCGGCGGCGGCGCACGCGCTCCGTCTCGCGGGGAGCGGCAGCCTCCACCAGATCGACTGGGTGGCGATGCGCGCGGCGATTTCGGATAATCTCGACCGTAACGATCCATACCCGGGCGAATAGCGGGGCAAACGAAAGGGAACGGGACGATGAGCGACAGCGCGACGATGACGGAAGAGCCCGGCCTTGCGGCGGCGGACTATCTGGCGATAGACGCGGACGGTCACGTCCACGAAGAGGACGTGATGTTCACGGAGTATCTCGAGCCCGCCTTCCGCGATCGCACCCGGGGCTGGGCACTGAATGAGGACAAGAACCGCCGATTCTTCGTCGGCGAGGGCCAGCACCCGCCGTTCCCGAAGGAAATTTCCGTCCGCAAGCCGATGCCGCCCGAAAGCCGCATCAAGGTGCTCGACAAGGAACGCATTCGTCTCGCCGTCCTGTTCCCGTCGGCGACGCTGGTGGCGGGATACCAGGAGGCCGATTTCGCCCACGCCATGATGCGGGCCTACAACAGCTGGATGGCGGACTGGTGCGGCGCGTTTCCCGACCGGCTCAAGTTCGCGGCGCCGATCGCGCTCTACGATATCGACGAGGCGATCCGCGAGGCGCAGCGCGCCGTCGGCGACCTCGGTGCCGTCGCGGTCTGCGTACGCCCCAATCCGGCCGCGGGCAAACGGCTGGATCATCCCGACCGCGAGCCGTTCTACGCGGCCGTCGAGGAGCTCGGCGTGCCGCTGGTGATCCACGAGTCGACGGGCGATCCCTCGACCGCCGGCGGCGACCGCTACGGCGGCATGACCGTGCCGGAGAGCTATACGTTCCATCACGTCATTTCCCACCCGTTCGAGCAGATGATGGCGATGATGGCGATGATCTGCGGCGGCGTGTGCGAACGTCACCCGTCGATGAAGGTCGGCTTCTTCGAGGCCGGCTGCTCATGGGCGCCCTACTGGATTTCGCGTCTCGACGACCATTTCGACCATCCGAAGCTGGGCGGTTACATGGAGGGCCTCTCGATGCGTCCGAGCGAGTATTTCCACCGCCAGTGCGCCGTGACGTGCGACCCGGGCGATCCGACGATCCCGCTCGCCGTCGACGGGCTGGGGGCGGAAAAGATCCTGTTCGCGACCGATTACCCCCACTTCGATTCCGGCGCAGGAGCCGTTAACGACTTCCTGTCCGCTGCGACCGTCGGCGAGAAACGCCAGCGGCAGATCCTGTGGGACAATACGCTTGAATTCTATGGGTTCGACGTCGACTGAATTGCGCCGACACGGTCGGTTCTTCAGCATTTTTTAACCATAGGCGGCAAGAATTCCCTCATAACGACCAGCGGGAATCTGCCGTGAACGACACCCCATCGGCTTCCGGCCGCGGCGCCGGAAATCCGGGCGCGATCCGTACCGCGCTCGACCAGGCCACGTCCGCCATCGAAGCCGCCCGAACCCTGTTGCGTCAGGGCACGATCATCGATCTGAAGGGACTCGAGGAACATGTCGAACATGCCTGCGGCATGATCGGCGACGTTCCGCCCGGCGACCGGCAGAACACGAAACTTCGGCTCGCCGGCCTGATCGACTCGCTGAATGCGTTGACCGACGAAATGACGGCCCAGCACCAGGAACTGAGCGGTGCGCTGAAGGGCGCCGGACAGCGCCGACAGGCGCTCAGCGCGTATCGGCCGCGCGGCCACCGCTAGGGGACGGTCCAGGCTCCATGGATCTCGAAAACTATCTTCGTTTCGCAGCGGCGCTGGTCTTCGTTCTGGCGCTGATCGGGCTGGCGACATGGCTCGCGCGGCGGTTCGGCTTCGGCACACGGGCGCCTCAGGTTCGCGGCGGACAGCGGCGCCTCGGCGTCGTCGAGGTTGCGACCATCGACGCGCGCCATCGCGCGGTCCTGCTGCGCCGGGACGACCGGGAACATCTGGTTCTGATCGGTCCGTCCGCCGACCTCCTGATCGAAAGCGGCATCGAGCCGCCTTCCGACGCGGCGTCCCCCGGAAAACAGCCCGAATGAAACACCCGATGAAACGACGCACCCTCCTCGCCGCCCTGACCTTCGGCGCCTGTTTCGTCACCGGGGTCGTCGCCGCGCCGGCCGTCGCGCAGACCTTCTCGCTCGATTTCGGCAGCGGCGGATCGACCGGGTCGGCGGATCGACGCCGATCAAGGTCGACATCCGCCTGCTCGCGACCTCGAACCGCGACCTCGAGGCGGAGGTGCGCAAGGGCACCTTCCGCGAGGATCTGCTGTTCCGGCTCAACGTCATCAATCTGCAGCTGCCGCCCTTGAGGGAGCGGCCGGCCGACATAGCGCTTCTGGCCGACCACTTCATCCGAAAATACTCGGATGCGAACGACGTCGCCGTCAAACCGCTGTCCGACAATGCGATGCAGAAGCTAAAAGGCCATGTCTGGCGGGGCAACGTGCGCGAACTCGAAAACACGATGCACCGCGCCGTCCTCCTCGCCGGCCCGGACACGATCGGCCCCGATGCGATCATCCTCTCCAATACCGAGGAGAGCCCGGCCTCGGCCGCGGCCGCCGCCGGCCCGATGGGCGATGACGCGGCGATGGAAGCGGACGGCACGACGGTTCGGGCGCTCGTCGGCCGGACGGTCGCCGACGTGGAACGCGATCTGATCATCGACACGCTCTATCACTGCCTCGGCAACCGGACGCACGCCGCCAATATCCTCGGCATCTCGATCCGGACGCTGCGCAACAAGCTCAAGCAGTACACGGAAGACGGCGTCGACGTGCCCCTGCCGGGCGAGGTCGGCAGGCTGGCGTACTGACCGGCAGAGGAACGCGGAGTCACCGGAGTTGAACCGACATGGCTGAGGCCTCCGTCGATGCACCCGCCGCGCCGGCGGAGGGAAGCGGCGTAACAATCGACGGCACCGCCACGGCGGCTGGTCCCGGCTTTTCGGTCCGTTTCGCGCCGGTCGCGGCGCTGACCAAGCGCGGCGACATCGCGCTCGCGCTGGGTCTCGTCTGCCTCCTGGTCGTGCTGATCCTGCCGATGCCGAAATGGCTGCTGGATTTCTCGCTCGCGATCTCGATCACGCTGTCGGTGCTGATCCTGATGACGGTGATGTTCATCAACCGGGCGCTCGACTTCAATTCGTTTCCGACGATCCTGCTGATCGCCACCGTCCTGAGACTGGCGCTCAACCTCGCGTCCACGCGCCTGATCCTGTCGAACGGTCACGAAGGAACGGCGGCCGCCGGCTCCGTGATCGAGGCGTTCGGCGGCTTCGTCATGGGCGGCAACTTCGTCATCGGCATCATCGTCTTCGCATTCCTGGTGCTGGTGAACTTCGTCGTCATCACCAAGGGCTCGGGCCGCATCGCGGAAGTCGCCGCGCGCTTCTCCCTCGATGCGATGCCGGGCAAGCAGATGGCGATCGACGCCGATCTGTCGGCCGGCCTCATCGACGAGGGCGAAGCGAAGAAGCGCCGCAAGGAACTGGAGGACGAGAGCAACTTCTTCGGCGCCATGGACGGCGCCGCGAAGTTCGTCCGCGGCGACGCGGTCGCCGGTCTGATCATCACCCTGATCAACGTCGTCGGCGGCATCATCATCGGCGTGGCGCAGAAGGACATGTCGCTCGGCGACGCCTCCCAGGCCTACACGATGCTGACCGTCGGCAACGGCCTCGTCAGCCAGATCCCGGCGCTGATCGTCTCGACCGCCGCGGGCATGCTGGTCTCCAAATCGGCCTCGGTCGGCTCCGCCGACAAGGCGGTCTTCGGACAGCTCGGCGGTTATCCGAGCGCGCTGGGCCTCAGCTCCTTCCTGATGGCGGCACTCGCCCTCCTCCCGGGCATTCCGATGCTGCCGCTCCTGGGCATCGCCGGCGTCACCGGCGGGCTCGCCTATGCCGCGGGGCGAAAGCAGACCAACCGGGCGGCCGAAAGCCAGGCGTCCCAGCAAGCGGCCCTGCCGCCGCCGCCCGAGGAGCCGATCTCGTCGGCGCTGCAGCTCGACGATATCCGGATCGAGCTGGGATACGGCCTGCTGGCGATGGTGAACGCGCCGGGCGGCGCGCTCCTGACCGACCAGATCAAGGGCCTCCGCCGCCAGCTCGCGAACGAGATGGGCTTCGTCATGCCGTCGGTCCGCATCCAGGACAACATGCAGCTTCCGGCCAACAGCTATTCGATCCACATCAAGGAGATCGAGGCCGGCCAGGGCGAGGTTCGGCCCAACAGCCTGCTGGTGATGGACCCGCGCGGCGACAAGATCGAGCTGCCCGGCGAGGAGACGATCGAGCCCACGTTCGGCCTGCCCGCCATGTGGGTGCCGGAAGGCTCCCGCGAGGAAGCCAATTTCCGCGGCTATACCGTCGTCGACCCGGCGACGGTGGTCACGACGCACCTGACCGAGATCATCAAGGACAACATCGCCGAGCTCCTGTCCTATGCCGAGACGCAGAAGCTCCTGGACGAGCTGGATCACGAGCAGGCGAAGCTCGTCGAGGATTTGATACCCAACCAGATATCGGTCGGCGGCGTCCAACGCGTCCTCAAGAACCTGCTGCAGGAGCGCATTTCGGTGCGCGACCTTCCGACGATCCTCGAGGGCATTTCCGAAGCGACCGGCTTCACCCAGAATCCGGTGCTGATCACCGAGCACGTCCGGGCGCGGCTGTCGCGTCAGATCAGCCACTCGGCGGTGAACGACGCCGGCTACGTGCCGCTGGTGACCCTGTCGCCCGATTGGGAGCAGTCCTTCGCGGAGTCGCTCATCGGCAACGGCGACGACATCTAGCTTTCGATGGCGCCGAGCCGCCTGCAGGAATTCATCGGCGCGGTCCGCGAGACCTTCGACCGTCATGCGATGATGGGCGAGATGCCCGCCCTGCTGACCAGCCCCGCGCTGCGGCCCTACGTGCGCTCGATCATCGAGCGTTTCCGCCCCACCACCACGGTTCTGTCCCAGAACGAGATCCATCCCAAGGTCAAGATCAAGACGCTGGGTACCATCTGAGCCCCGCGCTGCCGCCGAATCTGTGACAATTCGAAACGCGCGACGGCGCGTTTTCCTTGCTATAGTTGTGGCGATATTGCATACGACGGTCGCAAATTCGCATGGTTGCGGCCCGGCGCTGCAATAGAGCGTTCTGCTTGGACGACCAAAAACGACTGATTAGGGAGATACCGAATGCACAAGATCATCGTAGGCGCGCTTGCCGGCGCGTCGCTGGCGGCTCTCGCCACCCCGGCCCTCGCGAACTGCGATCCGGGCGAGATGCACATCAAGTTCAGCCACGTCACGAATGCCGTGAAGCATCCGAAAGGCATCGCCGCGGCCCTCGTCGCCGAGCGGGTCAACAAGGAGATGAACGGCGTCGCCTGCATGACCGTCTATCCGAACTCGAGCCTCTACAACGACGACAAGGCGATGGAGGCTCTCCTCAACAACGATATCCAGCTGGCCGCGCCGTCGCTGTCGAAGTTCGAGCAGTTCACGAAGGTCTTCCGGATATTCGACCTGCCGTTCCTGTTCAACGACGTCAACGCGGTCGACCGCTTCCAGAACTCGCCCGCGGGCCAGAAGATGAAGGATTCGATGAAGCGCCGCGGTCTTCAGGGTCTGGCGTTCTGGCACAACGGCATGAAGCAGATGTCGGCCAGCAAGCCGCTGGTGAAGCCGGAAGACGCCGCGGGCCTCAAGTTCCGCGTCCAGCAGTCGGACGTGCTGGTGGCCCAGTTCCAGCAGCTCAAGGCCAACCCGCAGAAAATGGCGTTCAGCGAAGTGTACGGCGCTCTGCAGACCAAGGTCGTCGACGGCCAGGAGAACACCTGGTCGAACATCTACGGCCGCAAGTTCTTCGAAGTGCAGGACGGCGTGACCGAGACCAACCACGGCATCATCGACTATCTCGTCGTGACCGGCTCCAAGTGGTGGGACGGCCTCAAGCCCGACGTCCGCAACAAGCTGGCGACGATCATCAGGGAAGTCACGGAGGCCCGGAACAAGGAATCCTCCGCCGTGAACGAAGCCGCGAGGCAGAATATCCTCAAGGCCGGCGGCACGATCCGCAAGCTCACGCCCGAGCAGCGCGCTGCCTGGGTCGCGGCGATGAAACCCGTCTGGAAGAAGTTCGAGGACGGCATCGGCGACGACATGATCAAGGCGGCGCTCGCATCGAACGGCGGCAGCTGATCGCCTTTACGATCGCATTCTGACGACGACCCCGCGGCCGGTTCCGACCGGCCGCGGGTCCTTCATCGACCGCGCCCGCTAAGAAGCGCAGCGACGATAAAACTGTTCGGAGGCAACGGGGCATGTCGGACAATTCTCAAGCCGGCCCGCGCTCATGGTCGGACGGGATCGAGGAAACCCTGATCGCCGTCCTGCTGGGGCTGATGACCGTGATCACGTTCGCCAACGTGATTGCGCGCTACATCTTCAACGACAACATCCTGTGGGCGCTCGAGACGACGGTCTTCCTGTTCGCCTGGCTGGTGCTGCTCGGCGCCTCCTACGGCGTCAAGAAGACGCTGCATCTCGGCGTCGACATGCTGGTCGTCCGCGTCGGTCCCGGCAGCCGCAAGGCGCTGGGGCTCGCCTCCGTCGCCTGCTGCCTAGTCTTCAGCGTACTGATGCTGATCGGCAGCTGGCAGTACTGGTACCCGTCCGCATCGACGCGGACCTTCCTGATCGTGAACGACATACCTATGCCCGGGTTCCTGCAGTTTCTGTCCGACTGGATGAACTACGGCGAGAAGTACGACAAGCTGCCGCGCTTCATCCCCTACTTCGTTCTCCCGCTCAGCATGTTCCTGCTGACGTTCCGTTTTCTGCAGGCCGGCGTGCGCATCGCGCGCGGCGAAGCCGCGACGCTCGTCGCCTCTCATGAGGCCGAGGAAAGCGTCGAAACCGCCCGGCGGGAGGCCTGATCGATGGAAGTCGCGCTTCTCTTCGGACTCGTCATCGGCCTCATGGCGATCGGCGTGCCGGTCGCCGTCTCGCTCGGCCTGTCGAGCATCTGTTTCCTTCTGCTCTATTCGGACGGCTCGCTCGCCTCCATCGCGGGAACGCTGTTCCAGGCGTTCGAGGGACACTACACCCTGCTCGCCATTCCGTTCTTCATTCTCGCTTCTTCGTTCATGTCGACGGGCGGCGTCGCGCGCCGGATCATACGGTTCGCCATCGCGCTCGTCGGGCACGTGCGCGGCGGCCTCGCCATCGCGTCCGTGTTCGCCTGCATGATGTTCGCGGCGCTGTCGGGCTCGTCGCCGGCCACCGTCGTCGCTATCGGTTCGATTGTGATCGCAGGCATGCGCGAGGTCGGCTACACGCGCGATTTCGCCGCCGGCGTGATCTGCAACGCCGGCACGCTCGGCATTCTGATCCCGCCGTCCATCGTGATGGTCGTCTACGCGGCGGCCACCGACGTCTCGGTCGGCCGGATGTTCCTCGCCGGCGTCATCCCCGGCATCGTCGCGGGCCTGATGCTGATGGCGGGCATCTACGCCGTCGCCCGTTTCCGCGGCCTGCCGAAGCAGGAATGGGCCGGCTGGGGCGAGCTCTGGTCTGCGGCTACCGACGCGTTCTGGGGTCTGCTGCTGATCGTCATCATCCTGGGCGGCATCTACGGCGGCATCTTCACGCCGACGGAGGCCGCCGCGGTCGCCGCCGTCTATGCGTTCGTCATCGCGAACTTCGTCTATCGCGACATGGGCCCGTTCGCCGATACCGGCTCGCGCGCCCGCAACGTCGTCTTCGGGATCGTCGAGGTGCTGTGGCATCCGGACACGAAGAAGACCCTGTTCGAAGCGGGCAAGCTGACGATCATGCTGATGTTCATCATCGCGAACGCGCTGATCCTGAAGCACGTGCTCACCGAGGAGCGGATCCCTCAGGCGGTTGCCGAGGCGATGCTCGCGGCCGGCCTCGGGCCGGTTATGTTCCTGGTGGTCGTCAACGTCCTGCTGCTGATCGGCGGCCAGTTCATGGAGCCGTCGGGGCTTCTCGTCATCGTCGCGC
>JAYPTI010000065.1:0-16796 GCA_038133505.1 Alphaproteobacteria bacterium | reverse complement strand
GCCTCGCGCCCCCCCACCCCCCAATCGCGGCCTAAACAAAACCCGCTGACCCCCCAACCCCCCCGCCCCCCCCCCCCCCCCCCCCCCCCGTGGCGCTGAGGGTGGGGGTGGTGGGGGGGGGCGGCGGCCCGGAACCGCCTACATTGAACCCCTTCAGGCGGCGGACGGTAGCGCCACGCCGACCATGGCGTCCCGCGTGACGATGGCCGCGAGCTGCTCTTCGGACCAGCCCTCTGTGCCCTCGGGGCGCTGCGGCAGGACGAGATAGCGCATGTCGGCGTTCGAATCGTGGACGCGGACCGTCTTGTCGTCCGGCACGCTGGTGCCGAATTCCTGCAGGACGGCGCGCGGCTCGATCACGGCGCGCGAGCGGTAGCTCTTCGACTTGTACCAGTCCGGCGGCAGGCCGAGGATCGTGCGCGGATAGCAGGAGCACAGCGTGCAGACGATCATGTTGTGCACATCGTCGGTATTCTCGACGACGACGAGCTCGGCATCTCCCATGGTGAAGCCCATCTCCTCGACCGCGGCCGTGCCGTCTTCAAGCAGGCGCGCCTTGAAGGCCGGATCGGCCCAGGCGCGGGCGATGATGCGGCCGCCGTCGGCCGGGTCACGGCTGTCGAGGAATTCGAGGTTGCGGCGCACGTCGTCCGCGCTGACCACGCCCTTCTCGATCAGCAGCTCCTTCATGGCCTGCGCCATCAGCTCGTAATAGCCGGTCTCGTTCGTGTCGGGCGTCGTGCCGGGATGATCGTGGTCATGATCGTGATCATGCCCATGATCGTGCGTTGCACCGCGGTCGTCTGTGGTCATGTCCCTTACCCCTCGATTTTTTCGAGCCAGTGGTCGTAGATCTCGAGATCCAGCGTGTCGTCGGGCGAACCCTTGTAGTCGGGCCAGATATCGGTCTGCGCGATCCGGACGCGATAGAGTTCGCGCTTCGGCGTGCCGTCGAAGCCGTAGGCAAGCTCCTCCGGATTCTTGAAGGTGCCGCAGTAGCGTTCGACCACGCCGGTCTTGCCGCGCGCGTAAAACGGGGTGCGGCGGTGTCCCGGCGGGTGCGAATCCCTGATACGGACGCGTTCGCCCACGGTGAACATCGTCATTCTGCATCCTCCAGTTTGGAGCGGAGATCGGCCATCCGCGCCATCACCTCGTCGCGGGTCAGCAGTCCCTTTTCCTCGAGCAGGTTGACCATCGCCTCCGACCAGCGCTCGAAATAATCCTGCGCGTAGATGTCGGAGGGCAGGTCCTCCAGCGCGCGGCGCAGTTCGTCGATGCGCATGATGTCGTAATCGCGCATCGCGGCGGCGAGCGACGTGATCATCTTCGCCCACGGCTCGGTCGCGTGTTCGTCCGTCGAAATCGGGCCGGCTTCCATGCCGCCCATGTCGTGCTGGCGCTGCATCTCTAGAACTCTCCCCTTTCGAATATCTTGCGTCCATGCGGGCGCGAATTCAAGAACGGCGCAGCTTCTCGATCCGCTCGTCGATCTCGTCTGCGGTGAGCACGCCCTTCTCGATCAGGATGTTCCTGACCGAAACGGTCGCGAGATCGAAATAGCGCAGCGCGTGGTAATTCTCGTCGCCGACGTCCTCCCGGGCGCGGCGGCTTTCATGCAGGCTGACGAGGCCGGCGCCCTTGTCGCCCAGCGCTGCGCGGAGCGCCGTCGCCAGCTTCCCGTAAAAGGGAGCTTCCTTGTCTTCGAGCGGGATGGCGCCCCACTTGGCGGCGCCGTCCTCGCCGCCGATATCGTTCACTCTTTTCATCCGATGCTCCGCCCGGTATGTCTGCCTGGATTATAGGGGAGACTGCCGGAATGCGCGACCAGTCGCTGCGCGGCCACATTGCCAATCTCGAACAGCAGGGCGAGCTGATCCGCATCGTAAAGGAGGCGGACCCGCACCAGAACGTCTCGGCGATCGGCTGGAAGGCCTACGACCGGCTCGGCAAGTCGACGCTGTTCACCAACCTGAAGGGCTTTCCCGGCTGGGAGCTCGTGAACCAGGTCATCACCGACCGGCGCAAGTGGTCGATCGCGCTCGGCGTCGACGAGGATGCGCTGATCCAGACCATGATCGAGCGCGTCCGCCGCCAGGTCCCGCCGGTCGAGGTCGACAGGTCCTCCGCGCCGGTGAAAGAAGTCATTCTCCAGGGCGACGAGGCCGACCTGACAAAGATACCGGCGCTGTGGCACGCGGAGCACGACCCCGGGCCCTACATCGCGTCGGGCATGGCGATCATCAAGGATCCCGACACCGGCATCCGCAACATGTCGATCCACCGCCAACAGATCATGGGCCCGCGCGAGACCGCTTTCCTCATCTGTCCGCGTCATGCGCTCCGCATCTACCAGAAATATCAGGCCCGCAACGAGCCGATGCCGGTCGCGATGGTGATCGGCGCGCACCCGGCGATCTATTACGCGTCCGGCTTCACGTCGTCCTACGGGCTCGACGAGCTCGAGATCGCGGGCTCCCTGCTGGACGATCCGATCCGCCTGGTGAAGTGCGAAACCATCGACATCGAGGTGCCCGCCGAAGCCGAACTCGTCATCGAGGGCGAGGTGCTGCCGGAAGGCATGGTCGAGGAAGGACCCTTCGGCGAGGCGACCGGCACCTACGCGATGGAAGGCTCGACCGAGATCTTCCGCGTGAAGGCGATCACCCACCGGAAAAATCCGGTCTTCTACGCCATGCAGTGCGGCGCGCCGATGACCGACACCCAGTCGATCACCGGCACCTGCATCGAGACGGTCGTGACCGATCATCTGAAGAACGTCGAGGGCGGGCTCGACCTGCTCGACGTCCGCTGTCTCGGCATCTCGGGACTGATGGCGATCGTCCTCAAGCTGCGCCCGCGCGTCGAGGGCCAGGCCAAGACGGCGCTGATTGCCGCCCTGTCGAGCCCGTACCTGCATCCGAAGCTCGCCATCGCCGTCGACGACGATATCGACGCGTCCGACCTGCGCCAGGTCTTCTGGTCGCTGACGACGCGGGTCCACGCGACGCGCGACGTCGTCAAGGTGCCCAACACGCGGATCTGGTCGCTCGACAACGTCTCCGACATCGTGCCGGGGATGAGCGCGATGTACCGGATCGGCACCAAGCTCATCATCGACGCCACCAAGCCCGCGGTCACCCAGACCGAGGAGCGCGCTCGATTCGAGATGGCGATGCCGCACGACTACGACGACGTGGATCTGGAAGCGTTTCTGCCCTGACGAGCCGTCTTCTGCGGTTCGCGCGCACGGTTGTTCGATAGACGATCAAGCAATAAGATATCTAAGTAAATTAGCGACCTCTGTCAGAACGAAATTCGCGAGGCTGTTATTTCCAGCACCGAGCTTAAGGAACCGCGCACCGACGGCGACGACCTGTTGCCCGACGAGAGTGCGGGTTATCTCGTCCGGGACACCCACCTGCTGTTCGCCAAGGCACTGCGCAACCGGCTGCAGGAGCACCAGATCACGCCGGGACAATGGTACTTTCTGCGCGCGCTGTGGGAGGAGGAAGGACTCAGCCAGCGGGAGCTGAGCCGCCGGGTAGGCACCACCGAGCCGACGACCGTCAGCGCGCTGCGCCTGCTCGCCCGCAACGGCATGATCGAACGCGTCCGCAACCCGAAGGACCGGCGCACCATCAACATCTTCCTGACCGACAAGGCCCGGGCAATGAAGGCCGACCTGATGCCCATCGCCCTCGACGTGAACGACATCGCGACGGCCGGCCTGTCGGAACCCGAGTTCGCACAGCTTCGGGCGCTGCTCGGCAAGATCCGGTCGAACCTTGTCGACGCGGGTCTATAGGCGTTCCCGCAGAAATACCGCGCGATGGGCAAACGTTCTTCAAATACCGGTAAAGCCGGGAACCCGCGCCCCAGAATCGAACCCGGCGACCCGGTGTTCGGCCTTGCCCTGGAAAATTCCGACGGAAAGCTGATCCACTTCGGCAAGGACCAGCTCCATTCGGGGATACCGGTTTTTCTCTGGGTCGCAGACGCCCCGGACGAGCCCGACGTGGGACGGCTGGCGGCGTTGCGCCGCGACATCGAAGGCACCGGGGCCGCGATCTACATCGTCACAAGGAAGCGGCAGCCCGCGTCCCCCGACGAGACGGCGAGCGACGGCATCGAACGTCTCGTCGATAAGGACGGCATCCTGCCGGACGCTTTCGGTCTCCGCGGCGGCGGCATTCTGGTCTTCGACGAGAATTTCCGGCTCAAGGAACGCATCGCCGGAACCGACTTCGAAGCCGGGCTGAAGACCTGTCGCGACATCTTCGGACGGACCAGCGCCATAACGCTCCGCAACACCGCGCCGGTCCTGATCGTCCCGGAACTGTTCGACGACGCGATGTGCCGGCGAATCATCTCGTACTGGCAGGAAGGCGAAAAGATCAAGGACGGTGTCGCGACCCTGTCCAACGCCGAAAGCAATATCGAACGCCAGGACTTCAAGCGTCGGGCGGACGTGCCGATCAAGGACATGACGTTCCAGAACGAGATTATCCAACTGATGGAGCGCCGCGTTCTCCCGGAAATGAAGAAGGCCTTCGGTTTCGTGCCCGCCCACTGCGAAATGTTCCGGATCGGCTGTTACGACTCGGCGGATGGCGGCTACTTCAGGCGTCATCGCGACAACACGACGACACGCACCCAGTTCCGCCGCTACGCCATGACGGTCAACCTGAACACCGGCGAATACGAAGGCGGCCAGCTCACCTTCCCGGAATACGGCAATGCCGCCTATGCGCCGGACAAGGGCGGCGCGGTGATCTTTTCCTGCTCCCTCCTCCACGAGGCGGCGGAGGTCACTTCCGGACGCCGTTTCGGTGTCTTCACCTTCATGTACGATCAGGAAGGCTACAGAATGCAGCAGGAAAACCTGCGCAACACCGTCGCGGGCGCGCTTCCCGGAAACCGCGCTTGACGGGCGTTCCAGCCGAATACTAAGATATCTAAGAATTATTCGCTGCGGGCCGAAAGGCGCCCGCCGCAGGAGGAGAAGGCTATGAGCGACAATCCGAAATTCATCGACCGCACGGGCTACAAGCATCCCGAAAAGCTCGACCTGTGGGAGCCGCTGATGATCTCCAAGGAAGAGATCGACGAGGAAGTCGAGCGCCTCGCCGAACAGCCCCGGCCGGAGAACGGACGGCGGCAGTCGCTGATCGTCCATCCGCGCTGGAAGGAGCTGGGCGTCGGGCCGGGCCTCAACCCGGGCGTGCGCGTCACGCTGGAAGTCCTCAAGCCGGGCGAGCAGACCGCGCCGATCCGCCACAACTCCACGCAGGTCAATTTCTCGATCCGCGGCGACGGCCACTCCATCGTCAACGGCAAGAAGATCGCGTTCAACCAGTACGACGTGTGGAACTTCCCGTCGATGTCTACCTACTGGCACGTCAACGACTCGAAGGACCTGCACGTCCGGCTGAGCTATTCGAATGCCGCCCTGCTGGAAAAGATGAACGTCCACATCGTCGACGAAACGCCGCCGCCGATGATGGAACTGGTTGAATCCGAGCGGAAAAAGGTGGCGGAAGAAAAGGCACGCGCCGAGGCCGCCGAGGCCGACAGCACCCGGAAGAGCCCTTACGGGACCTTCCAGCTCACCGACGACGGCGCCTGGCTGATGCCGTACGAAACGCTGATCAACCCGGAAGCCGTCGACTCCAAGGCCCTTCACTGGCCGTGGCAGGACGTGAAGCGCGAACTCGACAAGCTTACCGCGCTCGGCAAGGACTATGTCGGCCGCCGGCTGTACCTGCTGTTCAACCCCATGACGACGCGGTTCAACGGCACGACGCCGAACTTCTTCGCGACCATGACCGTGCGTCCGCCGAAGATCGTCGACAAGCCGCACCGGCACGTTTCGTCCGCGATGAACTACTACTTCCACGGCACCGGCCGGTCGACCGTCGAGGGCAAGGTCTACGAGTGGAAAGCCGGCGACCTGATGCTGTCGGCACCGGGCTGGGGCATTCACAACCATGCCTCCTACGACGAGCCGGTCTACGAGCTGACCATCCAGGACCAGCCGCTGAACATCTTCATGGAAAGCCTGCTGTGGCAGGAAGACCTGAAGCATCCGTGGTCGGTCCTCGGCGCCAACTCCGGCTTCGAGACCAACGCCGAGGCGCTGCGCGAAGCCGGCGAGTAAGAGACTCCGTTCCGCCCATGCGTCACCCTCGGGCTTGACCCGAGGGTCCATGGGCGGGAAAAGAAAGCAGACTGGAACGTTCCGTGGATCCTCGGGTCAAGCCCGGGGATGACGCTTTTTGTGGGAAAAAAAGCGTGCGCAACGCCTGAAAACACGCACCCTGGAGGCCCCGCCATGATGAAACTGCCCAAGGATTTCCTCAAAGGCTCGATCCCGCCGCTGATCACCCCGTTCAAGAACAACGCGGTCGACTACGACGCCTATGCGGGGCTGGTCGAGTTCCAGGTCAAGAACAGCTCGCACGGCATCCTCGTGAACGGCACGACGTCCGAACCGGCCTCGCTGACGGTCGAGGAGCGCAACCGCATCGTCGACGTCGCGATCGAAGCCGCGGCCGGCAAGCTGCCGATCGTCGCAGCGACCGGCTCGCAGAACCTGCAGGAGACGCAGGCGCTGACGGCGCACGCCGAGAAGGCCGGCGCCGACGCGCTGCTGATCGTCACGCCTTACTACACGCGCCCGCCGCAGCGCGGCCTCGTCGAGTACTACAAGGTGCTCGGCAAGCAGACCAAGCTGCCGTGGATGATCTATCACATCCCCGGCCGCGCGGCGGTTTCTGTGACGCTCGATACGCTGCAGCAGATTTCCGACGCCTGCCCCAACTTCGTCGGCATGAAGCACGCGGTCGACGATCTCGGCTTCGCCTCCGAATGTCTCGATCACTTCGGCATGGATTTCCGCATCTTCGTCGGGCTCGAGGACCTCAGCTATCCTATGATGGCGGTCGGCGCGTGCGGCCTGATGAACGCCGTCGGCAACCTTCAGCCGAAGAAGCTCGCCCGCATGTGCGAGGCGGTCTGGGCCGGCAATCTCAAAAAGGCGCAGAAGCTCCATTACGAGCTGTTCGAGATCAACCAGGCGGTGTTCTACGACACCAACCCGATCGCCATGAAATACATGATGAAGAAGCTCGGCATCATGCCCAAGAACGAGCACCGCCTGCCGATGGTGCCCGCCACCAAGGAACTGGAGAAGCGCCTCGACGGCGTCCTCAAGCGCGCGGGTCTGCTCGGCAACGGGAAGATGAAGAAGGCGGCGTAACCTTCAGCCGTCCGTGACACGTTGAAGCAGCTCGTAAAACGGCTCCTCGAATATCGGCCGCGAACCGATACGGGGGTCGTCCGCGAGGCATTGCAGCCCCTGCGCGCGGAAGGGGGGCTTCCCGTCTGTCCGCCATGGGAAGACGATCTCGTCTTCGAGACCCTCAAGGATATCGGGGCGACCTCGTGTCTCGAGATCGGGTTCCACACCGGCAGCACCGCGCTCTACATGCTGCACGCGCTGCGTGAAAACGGCGGAACCGTCGTTTCGATCGAACCTCGACCGGACGGAATTCGGGGCTTCGACACCGTCGCCTCGTTCGATGCCGCGCAGGCGCGTCACGACGTCATCGAGGCGCTGAGCCACGATGCGCTTCCGCAGATGCTGGCCGACGGACGAACCTTCGATTTCATTTTCGTCGACGGATGGAAGACGTTCGATGCGCTGGCGGTCGACGCCTACTACGCGGCGCGCCTGTTGCGCACCGGGGGCGTGCTGTTTTTCGACGACCATCATATGCCGTCCGTCCGCAAGGTCGTGAGACTGCTGAAAACCCACTACGGTTTCACGGCCCTGCCGGCCTTGCCGGCGCAGTCGAATGCGGGATTTCGGCTTTATCTGGCGATGATCAGCGGCACCCGGCACATGCCGTTTACCCGTATCCGGAAATCGGTCGATATTGACGACGCCCCTGCCGCCCGGGACTGGAATTTCTTCGCGAAGTTCTAGCGTGCCGGCCGGAAGGCCCGATTGCGCGGCGCTGCCGCGGAAGGCGGCGATCCAACGCCGCTTCAGCTCTGCAGCGCCGCCAGCAGCCCCTTGTCGAGTTGGGCGGCGAACTCCCGCATCTCGATCGATTTCAGGTTCGCCGGCGCGTTCGGACCGCCGTCGATGCACGCATCGCACGCATTGATGCTGGTGAACGGCACCGGCACGGTGCGCATGGCCGCCCGGAGGCGCTTGCGGTCGTCGTCGGTCTCGGGCTCCAGCGGCTCGTTCGATGACAGCAACGCCGCCGCCTTCGCCTCGTCGCCGTCCGCCTTGCGGCGCAGCAGGTCGAGCCACACGCGCTGATACGCCGCCGCCTTTTCGTAATGCGCTTTCACGCAGCAGGCCGGATAGTCCAGCAGACGCGCCTCCTCTTCGACGGTCACCGCCGCCGTTTCGCAAATTCTGGCGACCTCGTCTGCTGTCGCGTGCGCGCGGCAGACGTACCAGGCGCGATGCTCGGCGAAGGCCTGGCGCGTATGGTCGAGATACCAGTCGGGAAGGTCGGCGCCCGCGCCCGCATCGGCGCTCGCGTCCCAGTACGGTCCTTCGATGACGTGCAGCCGGGCCTCGGACGCGATCTGCAGCACGCCCTTGATCCAGACCGGATCGTTGTAGCCCCGCCCCAGCAGCATCACCGGCTTTCGCCCCGCCATCATGGCAAGGAAGTCGAGCGCCTCCTGCGCGCCGGTATGCGCATCGTGCGGATCCGAACGGTCCGACGGGATGCGGTCGAATTTCTTGAGCGTGTTGCGCAGCCGCGCCTTGTTCTGCAGAGCCATGGCGGGGAGATAGCGGGGTTTGCGTCCGCTGTCACGCGGTTGTCCCCGATCGGGAACGCGCTTTCTACTCCGCGGCCCGCGCCGCTTCCTCGACCTTGCCGCGCGTCAGCAGGAAAACCGCGGGCACGCAGATGCTCGCGCCGATCATTATCAGGATGAAGGCGTTGAGGAATCCGAGCGCCAGCGCCTGGCGCATGATCTCCCCATCGAGCATGCGCAGCCCCGAGACGCTGAATATGTCCCATTGCGGCGGGAGCCACGGCGCGTGCATCGACTCGTTGTACGGGTTCGCGCATTCGGCGAGGAAAGCGTGCGCGTTGGACTGCGTGCGCGAGAGCACGCTGACGACGACCGACACGCCGATCCCGCTGCCGTAGTTGCGCAAGAGGCTGGTCAGCGTCGACGCCTCGGTCCGGAGGCTGGGCGCCAGCGTCCAGAACGATACCGCGGTGAGCGGCACGAAGATCATGCCGATGCCGATGCCGTTGAAGAACGCGGCGATGATGAACGCCCAGATGCCGACGTCGGTCGTGAAGGTGGAGAACAGGTGGGCCGAATAGGCGGTCGAGGCGAAACCGATGGCGATCTGTATGCGCGGATCCATCTTGCCGCTGAGACGCCCCGCCAGGACGAGCCCGAACAGCGAGCCGAGACCGCGCGGCATCATCACCATCGCGGCGGTGAGGATCGGGTAGCCGCGCAGGTTCTGGAGAAACAGCGGCATCATCACGTTCATGGAGAGTACGAGAAACCCGAGCAGGAACATGAACACGAGACCGAGCGAGAAGTTGCGGTCGCTCAGGATTCCGCGGCTGATGAACGGGTTCTCCGTCGTCGCGCTGTGAACGATGAAGACGTAGAACGCCAGCACCACCACCGCCGCCGTGATCACGATCGTGCCGGAATCGAACCAGCCCTCGATCTCGCCGCGGTCGAGCAGGAACTGGATACCGCCGAGCCCGAGCGCCAGCGCCGCGAAGCCGAACACGTCGAATTTCCGCTGCAGGTTCAGCGGCGTCTCCTTGATGAACAGCAATGCCCCGGCGATGCCCAGCGCCGAAAACGGCATCGAGACGTAGAACACCCAGCGCCAGCTGTACTCGTCGGTCAGCCAGCCGCCGATAACGGGGCCCATGACCGGCGCGAACATCACGCCGGTGCCCCAGATCGACATCGCCTGGCCGTGACGCTCGCGCGGATAATTGTCGAGCATCAGCGCCTGGCTGATCGGCACCACGGGCGCGGAAAACATGCCCTGCAGCGCTCGGAAGACGAGTATCTCATTGATCGACGTCGCATTGCCGGACAGGACCGAGCAGACGGCGAACCCGACGAGGGAGACGATATACAGGCGCTTGCGGCCGACGCGCCCGGCAAGCCAGCCGGTCGCCGTCATGGTGATCGCCTGCATCATGAAGTAGGTCGTCATCACCCAGGAAATCTGGTCCTGGCTCGCGCTCAGACCGCCCTGCATGTGCGGCAGCGCGATGGTCGCGATCGTCATGTCGATGATGACGACGGTCGTCGCCATCATCACCGATGCCGTGATCATCTTGCGGTTGAGCGACTCGTCGCCCCCCGCAGCGGATGCGACGGACGTCATTTACCGGCGATGTTGGCGAGCGCGCTGTCGATCATCCGGAAGAGCGAGCGATCGCGCTCGGTGTCGATGGAGACCGTCACGGTCATGCCGGCGCGTAGCGGCAGGCCCTCGTGGAAGCGGTCGAGCTCAAGCCGGACCGGCACGCGCTGGACGACCTTGACCCAGTTGCCGCTCGCGTTCTGGGGCGGCAGGACCGACAGCTCCGCACCGGTTGTCGGGCTGATCGAGGTGATCTTGGCCTTCCACTGATGGTCCGGATAGGCGTCTATCACGATGGTGGCGGTCTGCCCCGGCACGACATAGGTGAGCTGCGTCTCCTTGAGGTTCGCCTCGATCCACGTCTCGTCCGACTGGATGATCGGGATGACGGCCTTTCCCTCCTCCACGTATTCGCCCGGCTGCAACGTCACCTTCCCGACGATGCCGTCTGCAGGCGAATAGACCTTCGTGCGGCGCAGATTGAGCGACGCCTGATCGCGGCGCGCCACGGCTTCGCGATAGAGGGGATGACGTTCGGCGGGAATGTCGGCGCTGCCGCCGAGCCTGGCGAGCGCCTGCTCGATCTTCTGGCGCACCGTCCGCGCCGTCTGCCGCGCATGGGTCAGGTCGCGTTCCGCCTCGTCGTAGCGCGCCTTGGAGGCCACGCCCCGCTGCGACAGCGCCTTCTGGCGCTCGAACACGCGCTTGAAGTACGCGATCTCCTGCTCGGCTTCAGCCAGTTCGGCCTGCGCCGTGCGGTATTCCGCGCGCAGCGCATCGAGCGTGTTGCGGACGCCGGCGAGTTCGGCTTCGGCCTTCGCAAGGTCGATGCGCGGCTGCTCGGGATCGAGTTCGAACAGCAGGTCGCCGCGGCGAACCGTATCGTTCTCCTTCACCCGCACCGTCGCCGCACGGCCGTCGATATCCGCGCTTACCGCGAGATGATGAGCCTTCACGTAGGCGTTTTCGGTGGAGACGTAGCGGGTACCTTTCACCCAGTAATGTCCGCCGACCAGAAGCGCGGCCACCGGTATGACGACGAGGAGGAAGAAGCGCGTCCAGCCGCGCCGGCTCTTGAGCTTCACGATCAGGTCTCCACGACGGCAAGGTCGTCCGCCATGCCCGCGAGGTTGTCCTTGATGCGGGTCAGGGTCTCGTGAAGACGGGCGGCATCGGCCACGCTGATGCCGGCAAAAATACCTTCCAGCACCTGGTCGGCGAGATCGTACATCTCCTCCAGCAAAGGACGCGCCGCGGGGGTGAGATACAGGAGCTTCGAGCGCGCGTCGTCGGCATCCGGCCGTCGCTCGACCCAGCCCTTCGCCTCGAGCCGCTCCACAAGCTTTCCGGCGGTCGGCTTTTCGATGTCGAGCTCAGCGGCAAGCGCCGTCTGGGTACAGCCCTCCACGTGGCTCAGGCGCACCAACGCGCGCCACTGCGCACGGGTCAGGCCCAGCGGCTCGACGCGTCGGTCGTAGACCGTCCGGATCCGGCGTGACACGTCGCCGATCAGATAGCCGATATTGTCCGGTGGGATCTGCCTTGCCACGGGTCTCTCCGTTTCGGGTGGCCGCGCGGATTACGATTGTAAGCCGACTAACTATAAGCTAGCTTACTTTACAGAACATGTACAGCGCGGCGCCAAGTCGGATATAGTTAGCTATCGAACTAAATTCGGCAATCGGGATGCCGAACGGGACCTGGGAACGGGACAAGGGATGGAAATCGTACCTCTTTCGAAATCGATCGGGGCGGAGGTCAAGGGCCTCGACTTGCGCGAACCTCTCGACGCGGACACCGTCAAGGCGATCGAGGACGCGTGGCTGAAGCACATCGTGCTGCTGTTCCGCGACCAGGACCTCGACGAGGCGCAGCAGATTGCCTTCGCCGAGCGGTTCGGCGACGTGGGCGTCCGCTCCCGGCCGGTCGAACGGCGCGCGGAAGGCGCCGACTACAACGCCGCGATCATGCTGGTCTCCAACGCCAAGAAGAACGGTCAGTACATCGGCTCGCTGCCCGACGGCGAGATGTGGTTCCATCACGACATGTGCTACGACCGCTCGCCCCACAAGGGCACGTTCCTGTACGCGATGGAGCTTCCGTCGACCGGCGGCAACACCAAGTACGCCAACATGTACGCCGCCTACGACCGCCTGTCGGACGAGACGAAGGAGAAGATCAAGGGCCAGACGGCGCTGCAGATCTACGACTTCGCGACCCGCGAGACGGTCGACATCTCGGACGACATCTCGAAGTACAAGCACTACGTCCAGCCGGTGACGATCACGCACCCGCTGACCGGACGCCGCGCGCTCTACGTCAATCCGCTGATCACCGCCCGCATCGAAGGCTGGCCGGACGACGAGAGCAGGGGCATGCTCGACGAGCTGTTCGCCTACACGGACGACGACGACCTCATCTACGAGCACGAGTGGCGCCACGGCGATTTGATGATGTGGGACAACTGGTGCTCGGCACACGCGCGGACGGACTTCCCGGAAACCGAGCTCCGGATGCTCCGCCGCTGCACGATCAAGGGCCAGCCGCTGACCGAATAAGAGCGGGGGAGGAAAAAGATGGCACTCAATATCCGCAAGCTTGCGCCGAAGATCGGCGCGGAAATTCTCGATATCGACCTGAACGAAGACCAGAGTCCGGAGACGATCGCCGAGATCAACAAGGCCTGGCTCGACCATGTCGTGATCCTGTTTCGCGGCCAGAAACTGACGGCGCAGCGCCAGGTCGAGGTCACGGGCTGGTTCGGCAATCCGGGCGACCTGACCCGGCCGAAGAAATACCGGACGAGCGGACACGACGCGCTGCCGCCCGGCATGATGCTGATTTCCAACATCCGCGAGAACGGCGAGCCGATCGGCAACCTGCCGGACGGCGAGATGATGTTCCATCACGACATGCTGCATAACGAAAATCCGCACAAGGCGACGCTGCTCTATGCGGTGGAAATCCCGTCGACCGGCGGCAACACCCTCTTCGCCAACGGATACGCGGCATACGAGACGCTCGACGAAGGCGTGCGCAGCGCGCTGGAGGACCGGAAGGCCTTCAACCACTACAATTACGGCACGACGATCAAGGGTTCCGGCAACGGCATCGAAGCGTTCTCCGAAGCGGTCCACCCGGTGTTCCGGACCCACGACGATACCGGCCGCAAGGCGATCTACGTCAACCGGCTGATGACCGAAAGCATCGTCGACATGGACGGGGCGGAATCCGAACGGCTGCTCGAAGCGGTCTACGACCATTCGGAAAAGCCCGAGTTCGTCTACGAGCACGAATGGCAGCTCGGCGACCTGCTGCTGTGGGACAACCGCTGCTCGATGCATGCGCGCACCGACTTCCCCGGGACCGAACGCCGCCTGATGTGGCGGACGACGGTCCAGGGCGAGCAACGGCCGGTCTGACGGAGAGACGCGATGGGCAAGATACTTACGGACGAACAAATCGCCGCCTGGGACTCGGACGGCTGCATTCATCCGATCCGGGCGTTTTCGCCCGAAGAGGCGCAGAAGAATCTTCAACACTTCCTCGACCTCGAGAACGAGATCGGCGAGGAGCCCCAGAACCGTTTCAAGATCAAGGCGCACCTCCCGTTTCCGTGGATGTGGGACATCATCCGCAACGAAAACATCCTCGACGCGGTGGAGGACCTGATCGGCCCCAATATCCTGTGCTGGGGCTCGTCGTTCTTCACCAAGCAGGCGCACGACACGCGCTTCGTCTCGTGGCACCAGGATTCGACCTATTACGGCCTGTCGGATCGCTCGACCCTCAATGTCTGGTATGCGTTCAGCAACTCGGACGTCGAATCCGGCTGCATGAACTACATCCCGGGCACCCACAAGGCCGGGCAGCTCGATCACGACGAAACCTACGCGGAAGGCAATCTGCTCGTGAAAGGGCAGACGATCCGCGACGTCGACGAGAGCAAAGCCGTGCCGGTAATCCTTCAGCCGGGCGAGTTCTCGATCCACCATGAATCCGTCATCCACGGGTCGGGCGCCAACAATTCGGCGGCGCCGCGGATCGGCATCTCGATCCACTACATCGCGCCGCACGTGCATCAGGTGCTGCTCAAGAACGGGTCGGCCTCGCTGCTGCGCGGGGAGGACACGCACGGCCATTGGCGCTACGATCCGGAACCCGAGTCCGATTTCGACCCCGTCTGCCTGCAGGCGCTGGACAAGGCCTACGGCGAGTACAAGTCGGGCGTCGGCAAATATTGAAGACATGAAAGCCCCGAGAGGAGGCACCGCATGGCGAAAGTTCTTACCGACGAACAGCTCCGACAGTGGGACCGCGACGGCGCCGTCTGGCCCGTCGACCTGATCGGGGAGGACGAAGCCGCGGACTACCGCCGGCGGTTCGACGACCTCGAGACCAAGATGGGCCGCGAGGCGCAATCCCAGTTCCGCATCAAGGCGCACCTGCCGTTTCCGTGGCTCTGGGACCTCGTCACGCACCCCCGCCTCGCCGACGCGATCGAGGACCTGATCGGGCCCAATATCGTCTGCTGGGGCTCGTCCTTCTTCACCAAGAAGGCGCACGATCCGCGCTTCATCTCGTGGCACCAGGATTCGACCTATTACGGGCTCGAGCCGCCGGAATCGATCACCGCCTGGGTCGCCTTCACCGAGGCGAACGAGCTGTCGGGCTGCATGAAGATCATCCCGGGCAGCCACCGGGGCGAAGCGATCCTGCCGCACGAGGAAACGTACGATCCGAACAACCTGCTGTCGCGCGGCCAGACCATCCGCGACATCGACGAGGGCAAGGCGGTCGCGATGCCGCTGAAACCGGGTCAGTGCTCGATCCATCACAACAAGACCATCCATTCGTCGGAGCCGAACAACGCCGACTGGCCCCGGGTGGGCTTCGCGATCCACTTCGCCGACAGCTCGGTGCGTCAGGCCCAGTTCGACGAGGCGCTGGCCATCCACATCCGCGGCGAGGACCCGGAAGGCAACTGGATCGAGGATCCGCGGCCCGCGTACGAGCTGTCGCCCGAGAGCGTGAAGGCGGTCGACGAGTACTGGCACCGCTACCGGACGGCGATGACAGCCCAGACCTGATATCGAAGACCTGATATCGAAGACCTGACGCCGGACCGCCGTTCGGCCTATAAACGGGCATGGCGCTTCCCGAACTCATGACCGTCGACGTCGGCGGCACCCCCATTGCGATCCGCGACACGGAAACCGACGGCCCCGCGGTCGTCCTGCTGCACGGGCTCGGCGGCTCGTCCCAGACCTGGGCGTTCCAGTTCCGCGCGCTCGCCGGCGACTTCCGCGTGATCGCCTGGGACATGCCGGGCTACGGCGCCTCCGGCGGCTTCGTCCGCGACAACCCGACGGCCGAGCAATACGCCTACGCGCTCGACGCCGTGCTCGACCTGCTGGAAGTCGGCAAGGTCCATGTCGTCGGCCAGTCGGTCGCGGCGCTGATCGGCGCGGCCTACGCGGCCGAACATGTGGACAGGACGGCCTCCTACGTCTTCTGCCAGGGCCTGGCCGGGCTCGGCGGCCTCCCCGATGCCGACCGCGCGGAACAGCGCAAGGCCCGCCTCTCCGCCTTCCGCGATCTCGGCCCCGAGCGCTTCGCCGAGGAACGCGGGCGCGGCGTCATCGGCGCCGGCGCGCCCCCCATGATCGCCGAACTCGCCGTGACGATCATGAAGCGCGTCCCGGAGAAGGCCTACTGCCAGGCGGTCGAGATGATGGCGCAGACCGACTTCTTCGAAATCGCGCCGCGCATCGCCTGCCCGTCGCTGGTGATCGCGGGCGGCGCCGACCCCGTCGCCCCGGTGGCGGCCTGCGAGGCAGCGCGCGACGCGCTTGGCGATGCCTCGATGGAGGTGATCGAGGGCGCGGGCCATTACGGCTGCATGGAGAACCCGGCCGAGTTCAACGCGGCATTGACCTCCTTTTTTGAAGACGCCGCGACCGGGGATGATCCGCCGCCGCTCCGCCTGTCGTAACCCTCACATTCCTTTCGACCGCCCGTCAAACCGATGATCGCCAGACCCGTATACGAGATGCTGACCGGCGAGGACGACGGCCGCGTCTGCCGCGACATTCCGGACTCGGCCTGCAACGATCAGCCGCGCAACTTCCTGCTGCACGTCCTGGCGCTCGGCGCGACCAAGACCGCGGACGGGCTGTCCGACGCCAAGCTCGTCCTCGCCTGGATGCTCGGCGCGCTGGGCGCGCCTGCCGCCGCCGCCGGCATGCTGGTGCCGGTGCGCGAGGCGGGCGCGCTACTGCCGCAGCTCTTCACCGCCGCGGCCATCCGCTCGAAGCCGCAGCGCAAGTGGATCTGGGCGGCCGGCAGCCTCGTCCAGGGTCTCTCGGTCGTCGGCATGGCCGCGGCGGCGCTGACCCTCGAC
>JAYPTI010000064.1:0-16865 GCA_038133505.1 Alphaproteobacteria bacterium | reverse complement strand
GCGTTGTATAGCTGGCCTGCTCGACCAGCTGCTTGCGCTGCACTAGAAGTTTGTCTCGCCTAGCCTGTGCTTCTCTCAGGTCTGTGGTCTTGAGTGACCGTCGAACCATCTTCTTCGTGCCGGGTACACGAAATTTTATCCACCACGTAGGACTACCATTCCTCCTGTAGAGGTAGCGTCTATCAGCCTTAGGCATGTCGCAGCCTTGTGGCATGGCAATCCGATCCATAATTCTTGTGCCACAGATTGTGCCACAAAGACTGCCAAATGTGCCACACCAACAGAATGCTGCGGGGTAGAAACCGCAGTTTTCTGAGGTTTATTTTTATTGAAAATAGGTGGTATCCCCTAGGGGACTCGAACCCCTGTTTTCGCCGTGAGAGGGCGATGTCCTAGGCCACTAGACGAAGGGGACATGGCGCAAGACTGCGAAGGAGTGGTGTTGTAGGGCATCCGGGACCGCGTTGCAAGCGTAGCGGCAGGGCGGATTTCCGCGCGGTTTCCGGTGCCGCTCAGGGCTGCTTTTTCAGCTCCATCGTGCCGGTGACGCGCCCGGTCGCGGCGTCGATCAGGATCAGCCGGCCGCTGCCGTCGGCGAGCCTGAGGCGCAGCGCGATGCGCCCGTCGCCGAGGGCGGTTTCGGCCACCGCGGCGCCCTTCGGAATGACGATTTCCGCGGGCGCGAAAGACGCGGTCTCGGGCGCGCCCGCCTTGTCGACGATGGCGTAGACCAGAACGACGATGCCGGCGACGATGAGGACGCCCATCCCGATCACAAGGGCCTTGAGTGCGCGCATCCGTCTCCGTTCCCTTCGCTGCCGCCCGGTGCCGGTTAGCGCTCCGGCGGGCGTCCGATTGTGCTAGCGTGCGGCATGGCCGTCACCCCGCCCCCGACCAAAACTTCCGGCGCCGCGATCGCCGAGACGCTCGACGTCTCCGTGCCGGAAGAGGCGGCCGGAGAGCGGCTCGACCGCGTGCTTGCCGATGCGTTCGACGGACGGTCGCGCTCGTTCCTCAAGCGGCTGATCGAGGACGGCTGCGTCTCCGTTGCCGAAAGCGGCGCGACGATAGTCGAGCCCTCCTACCGGGTCAAACCGCACGAGACGTTCCGGGTATCGGTGCCGGAGCCAGCCGAGGCGCGTCCGCAGGGAGAAGCGATCCCGCTCGAAATCGTCTACGAAGACGCGCATCTGATCGTGATCGACAAGCCCGTCGGCCTCGTCGTCCATCCGGCGCCCGGCAATCTGACCGGCACGCTGGTCAACGCGCTGATCGCCCATTGCGGCGACAGCCTGACCGGGATCGGCGGCGAACGCCGCCCGGGCATCGTTCACCGCCTCGACAAGGACACCAGCGGCCTGATGGTCGCCGCCAAGACCGCGGCCGCGCACGAAGCGCTCACCGACCAGTTCTCGTCGCGCGCCGTCGACCGCGCCTATTCGGCACTGCTCTGGGGCGTGCCGCGCCCGTCGGCGGGCGAGATCGAGGGCAACATCGGCCGCAGCCCTCGCAACCGGAAGAAAATGGCGGTGCGCACGACCGGCGGAAAACCGGCGCTCACGCTGTACCGGACGCTGGAGGCGTTCGGCGATGCGGCGGCGCTGGTCGAATGCCGCCTCGCCACTGGCCGGACCCACCAGATCAGGGTGCATATGGCGCATATCGGCCACCCGGTAATGGGCGATCCCGTCTATGGCAGCGGCCCTACCCGGGGCCGCAAGAGCAAATTGTCCGCGGACGCGCTCGACCGCATCGCCGCCCTGCCGGGACAGGCGCTGCACGCCCGGCTTCTGGGCTTTATCCACCCGGAAACAGGCGAAAAGCTGGTCTTCGAGAGCGATCTGCCGGCAAATATGGCGGAATTGAGGCATTTTCTGTCGTCTACTGGAAATTAACCCTCGGCGTGATTATTTCCTTAGAGTACTGAACGAATCCGGCACCGACCCGGGCAATCCCGCCCAGGGCGGGCAGCGACCATAACAACAGTCGCAGATGACAACAGATTACGGGGTCCAATGGCTGGCAATCTTCCTTCCGTTCCGAGCCTGACGCCGGAGAGCAATCTCTCCCGCTACCTGCAGGAAATCCGAAAGTTTCCGGTTCTCGAGCCGGAAGAGGAATACATGCTGGCCAAGCGCTGGAAGGAACACGAGGATTCTGACGCCGCCGCCCAGATGGTGACCAGCCACCTGCGGCTCGTCGCCAAGATCGCCATGGGGTATCGCGGCTACGGCCTGCCCATGGGCGAGATCATCTCCGAGGGCAATGTCGGTCTGATGCAGGCCGTCAAGCGCTTCGAGCCGGAAAAGGGCTTTCGCCTCGCCACCTACGCGATGTGGTGGATCAAGGCCTCCATCCAGGAATACATTCTGCGCTCCTGGTCGCTGGTGAAGATCGGCACGACCGCCGCGCAGAAGAAGCTGTTCTTCAATCTTCGGCGCATGAAGGGCGAGATAAAGGCGCTCGAGGAAGGCGACATGACGCCGGAGAACGTCGAGAAGATCGCGACGACGCTCGACGTCAGCGAGGAAGACGTGATCAGCATGAACCGCCGCATGGCGGGCCCGGACAATTCGCTGAACGCGCCGCTGCGCGCCGACTCCGAGGGCGAGTGGCAGGACTGGCTGGTCGACGATTCCGACAATCAGGAAACGCTCCTTGCCGATCAGGAGGAAATGGAGGAACGCCGGCGCATGCTCGCCGAGGCGCTGTCCGTCCTCAACGATCGCGAACGCAAGATCATCGCCGCCCGGCGCCTCCAGGAGGAGCCGGTGACGCTCGAGGAGCTCAGCCAGGAATACGGCATCTCGCGCGAGCGCGTCCGCCAGATCGAGGTGCGGGCGTTCGAAAAGCTGCAGAAGGCGATCCGCTCGGCCGCCATCGAAGACCGGATCGAGCGGGAATCGGCCCTGGGCGGCTGACGCGGCGTCATGCACGGGAGGGCGGAATGAACAAGGCCGCCGATCTCACGGAACGCGTGCTGGAAACCCTGCCGGCCGGATCGGTCCTCGGGCTGCGTCGCCTGCCGAGCTCAAGGAATCTCTCGACTTCGCCGTCGTCAAACGCCTCAAGCGGGGCGAACCGCTCGTCCGGGCGAACGATCCCGGCGACAGCATGATGATCGTCATGGCGGGGACGCAGAAAGTCAGCGTGCGCTCGTCGACCGGTCGCGAGGTCGTCCTCGACTATCTCGGGCCGGGCGCCGTCATCGGCGAGATTGCCCTGTTCGACGGCAAACCGCGCACCGCCGACGTCATCGCCATCGACGCGGTGGAGGTGATCGTCCTGCAGCGGCGTTTCGTTCTGCCGTTCCTCGAAAAGAACCCGACCGCCGCGCTCCGGATCATCGAGATGCTGTGCGACAAGCTGCGCCGGACCAATGCGCTGGTCAGCGACGGCGCCGCCGTGCCGATGGGCCAGAAGCTGGCGCGCGGCGTCCTGCGGCTGATCGACGAGCACGGCGTCCGGGAAGACGGCGCGCTGTCGCTGGGGTTCCGGCTGAGCCAGGGCGATCTCGGCAACTACGTCAATCTGTCGCGCGAGAACGTCAACCGTCAGCTCGGCGAATGGGAACAGGCGGGTCTGGTGGAGGTCGCGCGCGGCCGGATCGCGATCCGCGACGAAGAAGGTCTCAGGCGGATCGCCGACGGCGAGACCTGAGCGCGCTCCTTCGCTCTATTCGGGCGCTCTATGCGGGCTCTCTATGCGGGCGACGGCTGTTTCTCGGCGCCGGCGGCCGCTGCAGCTTCGATCTCGGCCTGAAGGCCTTCCGCCGCGTCGAGCGGATTGCCGGTCACATCCTCGCCCCACTCTTCCTTGAGCTCCTCGAGCCGCTCGCGGAGGTGATTGGCCTTGCGCTTCGCGTTGTAGGTCTTGAAAGAAGCGACGAGGCTCGGAAGACCGAGGAACAGCATCCAGCCCATGCCCGACGAGACGTAGAACGACAGCCACGCGAATACGTCCGTAACGATCGCGATCGCCGAGTACATGTCGTTCCCCGACGTCCACAGCTTTTCGAGAAACGGCACGACGCCGGCGACGTTGAGACCGGCGACGCAGCGGGTCGCGTAGCGGCCGGGAGTCAGATCGATAATGTAGGCGACCGCGGTCGGGATCATGCCGACGCAGATCAAGATCACCGTCGGAAGCGCGGCAACGATGATGCCGAGGACCGCGCACACGAAAAACAGGGCGTTCGACTTGGAGGAACGCCGTCGCGTGCGATTTTTCACTTTCATCTTAGCCATGGCGACATCTAAACCCGTTTGCTCTCGATCCGTCCGTCGGCGCCGTTACCAGGTGAAAACGGCGATCGTCGTCAGCAGGGAAATGCCGACGCTGATGGTCGCCGCGATCCGCCAACCGGTCCGCTTGACCTCTTCCTGGAACTCGGACGATTCGAGTCTTTTGATTTCCCGAACCGCTTCGTTGTATTCGCGTTTGGCCTGCTTGCTGTCGCGTTCGTCTTTCTTGATCGCGTTGCGGTTCGACAGGATGTGGTGGAGCTCCATCACGTTGCCGGTCGTCGCCGCCTGATCGAGCAGGCTCTCGACCTTTTTCCGCGCCGAGCGGCTGTGGAAGCGCGTCGCCGCCGACGCCAGCTCGTCGGCAAGCCACGCCGTGAGGTGGGGCACGAGTTGCGTCGGATATTCCTTCTGCACCCGGGCCAGGAGGCCGGTCATGCCGATCTTCGCGCTCACCGACGCGCCGGTCGAATGCTCCAGTGCGGACAGCTGCGATTCCGCGGAACCGCCGATCCGGCTCGCGATGAAGGCCGCGATGTGGCGGTCCACCAGGATCGGCAACTGTCCGGTCTTCGCAACGATCTCGTCGAGCGCGGGCAAAAGGTCTCGCAGCGAATAGACGTAGGCCGTTTTGAGCATTTCGCTGCGGCACGGCAGAAACGGGTTCATTTCGTAGAGCACGCGCTCGATCCCGTAGCCGGGGCCGGAATGGCGGAGGAACTGCTGGAGCCGTTTGAAGTTCTTCGCCTCCAGCGTGAGGTCGGTTCGGCCGTATAGGATCTTCTCCTCGAACCATTCGAAGGCGATGGATTTCTGGATCAGCTCGGTGACGATCGCGATGACCGGCTTGTTGCCCTGCTCGACCGCATTGGCCAGCGCGTACCCGATGCCGTCGGGCATCACCACGAGTTCCCGGAAGCGCAGCGGTCCCTCGGGATCGAAGTACGAACAGATCTTGCTGACGAGCCGCGCATCGCCAAGCTCGCCGTCCGACGCACCGACCGTCTCCACCGCCGTGGCGATATTGTCGACGAGATTGGCGTCCGTCAGGCCGCGCTGGGTCCAGGTCGTGAATTCCTTGCCGCGAATTTCGATCGCCGCCTCCTTCCAGCGTCTGCCGAAAGAGGCCGCGAGCATGCGCGTGTTGCGGAACTCGATTTCCCGGAACTTGAACGGCCGGTCGGTCTTGAAATCCCGGATCGGGCGCGCCGACCGGCGCAGCGTGCCATGCGTCCACTGGACGAGATCGTCGAGCGTCCAGCGGTCGGACGGATCGTCGCTGAGCATGCCGCGGATCGGCTCCCGCAGGCCGCCGGGGACGACTTCGTCGCCCAACAGCGCCGTAAACGAGCCCTTTTCGATCTTGGCGCGCAGCAGGTCCTTGTCGTTCTTGCCGCCGACCGGGCAGCAGCCGATACCCAGGAACAGCATTGTCGCGCCGAGCGCGTAGATGTCGTCCGCGATCGTCCCCTTGCCGCGGGCCATCGCGGGCGCCATCGAGGATTCGATCGTCTCGAATATGGTCGACTGGCCCCAGGCGGGCGGAACCGAAACGCAATCGCCGAAGATGAAGATCTTGCCGTCGATACCGCTTTCGAAAACGTTGTCCGGCCGGATCGCGCGGTGCGTGATTTTCCGGCGCTCGAAAAGCGTCAGCGTCTTCAGCGCGGGAATCAGAAGCGACTTGATGACCGTGTCGGTGTCGACCTTCTGGATTTTGGTCTTCAGCGTCGGCATCACGGGCACATTGCTCGGACGCCGGAAGACGATCGCGAAACTGGTGCGGCCCAGCGGCGGCCAGTATATCGGCCCCCAGTCCTCGGGAATGACGGTGTAGGCCTCGCGCAGGTTCTTGAGCTGAACCATGGCCTCGACGCGCGGGAAGATCGACGGTTCGCAAATCCGGACGAACATCAGTTAGTTGGGACTTTTCAGATCGCTCGCGACATAGGCGCGCGCGCCGGGCGTGCCCAGATCGGCGAGCGGCGCGTCGGGAACCAACCGGTAGCTGTCTTTCAGAACGATTTCGTCATCGCCGGTCGTGCCGAGATGCTCGGCATTTTCCAGCACGTCGTCTTTCACCTTAACTCTCCGTCAACGGACCTCGGGTCGACGGGAAGAATCTACAGTCGGACAAGCGAAATCTTCGTTAACGCCGGACGGAATTCAAACGATTGATTTTTATGAAAATCCGGGCGCGAAAAGCGTTAACGGCGGGAACCGGCGTCAGGCGCCGAACGGGTCGCGGACGAGGATCGTGTCCTCGCGCTCCGGGCTCGTCGACAGGAGCGCGACGGGAACCTCGATCAGCTCCTCGATGCGGCGGATGTACTTGACCGCCGTCGCCGGGAGATCGGCCCAGCTCCGCGCGCCGAACGTGCTGTCCTGCCACCCCTCCAGCACCTCGTAGACCGGCTCGACTTCGGCCTGAATCCGGTGGTCGGCGGGAAGGTAATCGTAGTCGGTTCCCCTATACCGGTAACCGGTACAGACCTGCAGCTCGTCGATCCCGTCCAGCACGTCGAGCTTGGTCAGCGCGATGCCGTGGATACCGCCGATGCGCAGCGCCTGGCGCACCAGAACCGCGTCGAACCAGCCGCACCGGCGCTTGCGCCCGGTGACCGTTCCGAATTCGTGACCGCGCTCGCCGAGAAGCGTCCCGATCTCGTTCTGCTGCTCGGTCGGAAAAGGCCCCGAGCCGACGCGCGTCGTATAGGCCTTGGTGATACCGAGGACGTAACCCACCTGGGATGCGCCGATACCGCTGCCCGCCGCCGCCTGACCGGCGACCGTGTTCGACGACGTGACGAACGGGAAGGTCCCGTGATCGACGTCGAGCATGAAACCCTGCGCGCCTTCGAACAGTATCCGCTTTTCCGCCTTTCGCGCCGCGTCGAGCGACCGCCATACCGGGGCCGAAAAGGGGAGGATCCGGCCGGCGATCTCCATCAGCCCGTCGATCACGTCCTTGGCGTCGATCTCCTCGGCGCCGAGTCCCCGGAGCAGCGGATTGTGATGCGCGAGAAGGTTGGCGACCTTGTCGGCAAGCGCGTGCGGATCGGACAGGTCGCAGACCCGGATCGCGCGGCGGCCGACCTTGTCCTCATAGGCGGGCCCGATCCCGCGCCCGGTCGTCCCGATCTTGCCCTCGCCCTTCGCAGCCTCGCGCGCGCGATCGAGGGCGGCATGCAGCGGCAGGATCAGGGTCGCGTTCTCCGCGACCAGCAAGGTCTCGGGCGTGACTTCGACGCCCTGGCCGCGGACTTTCTCGATCTCGTCGAGCAGCGCCCAGGGATCGATCACCACGCCGTTGCCGATGATCGACAGCTTGCCGCGGACGACGCCCGAGGGCAGCAGGCTGAGCTTGTAGGTCTCGCCGTCGATGACCAGCGTATGTCCCGCGTTATGGCCGCCCTGGAAACGGACCACGACGTCGGCGCGCTCCGAGAGCCAGTCGACGATCTTACCCTTGCCCTCGTCGCCCCACTGCGACCCGACCACTGCAACGTTTGCCATTCTCGCCTGCCCCTAATTCGCCGCGACCGCCTTGCCGTCGCGCAAAAAATGACTGCAGCCGAGGCGCCGCGCCTCGGCCGCTTCGTCGGATACGGGTTCGAGACCCGCGACCGTCACCCATCCCTCGCTGCGCAACCGGTCCGCGCCCCCGGCCTGCGCACCGTCCGGCACGAAGAGCCGGGGAGGCGACGGCGGCAGGGGCAGAACCCTGAGGATCGTATCGATATAGAGCGTGAATCCGGTAGCCGGCTCGCCCTCGCCCGCGCCGTTGAGCGACGCCACGTAGCGGCCGCCCGCGCCGATTTCGCCGCGTTCGCCGCGCGAAAAGAAGGTGAAGGCGACGCCCGTGTGATATTCGAGGCCTCGGTTCTCGACCGGATCGACCGTGATGTCGATGCCGTCGAGCCGCGCCCGGAGGCCGGCATGCACGGCGCGCAACCGGTCGAGTTCCTGCGCCGCGGGTCCGGGAAGATCGAGACCGTCGAGAACGGACAGCGATTCCGCCCCCGGTCCGGTGCCGTCCATCAGACGGCACAGCGTGTCCGCGCCGCTGCCGCCGAGCTGGCGGACGGACGCGGTATCCTTGCTGTCGAGCGCCTCCCGCAGCGCCGCGACGGCATCCGCATCGAGGCCGAGCGTTTCGATCAGCGCCGGTACCAGCGGCGGCACCGTCAGGTCCACGGACAGGTCCGGCACGCCGATTTCGGCGAGCGATTCGAGCGCCAGCGCGACGATTTCGATATCGGCGGCGGCGTTCCCGGTGCCGATCAGCTCTGCCCCCACCTGGGCGACCTGGCGCTCCGGGCGAAGCTGCGTCCCGCGGACGCGCAACACCTCGCCCGTATAGGCGAGCCTCAGCGGCCGCGGCGCGTCGCCGAGGCGCGTCAGGGCGATGCGGGCGACCTGGGTGGTCATGTCGGCGCGGACGCCCATCATGCGCTGCGAGACGGGGTCCATCAGACGGAACGTGTCCGCCGAGACCGCCGCGCCCACGCCGCTCATCAGGCCGTCCTCGAATTCGACGAGCGGCGGCTTCACGCGGTCGTAGCCGCGCGCCGAGAAGGCGGAGGCGAGACGTTCGCGGATACCCGCCTCAAATTCGGCTTCGCCGGGCAGGATGTCCCGCAGGCCGGCGGGCAGCAGCGCTTTTCGTTCGAGTTCGGTCATACGATGGGTTCCTGAGCGCGGCTTTGGTACCGGCTTTGACGCGCTTCCGCAAACGGAAATCCGCGGCAGTCGCAGCGGGCCGGCACCGGAATGCCGGCCCGGCGCGGTTCAGAAACGCATGGCTTTCGCCTGGACGACGTCGGGCAGCCCGCGGAGGTTCGCGATCACGGCATCGGACAGCTCGCCGTCGACCTCGATCAGGGCCAGCGCATCGCTGCCCGGGGCGGTGCGTCCGAGCTGGAAGGTCGCGATGTTGACGCCGGCGTCGCCGAGCGTCGTCCCGAGGCGGCCGATGAAACCGGGCCGGTCCTTGTTGACGATATAGAGCATGTTCTCGCCGAGCTCCGCTTCGAGCGCGATGCCGTTGACCTCGACGATTCGCGGCTTGTCGCCGCCGAAGATCGTCCCGGCGACCGTACGGGTCCGGTTTTCCGTCTCGACGGTAAGCTTCACCAGCGTCTGGTATTCGCCATCGCGTTCGTGGCGCACTTCGGAAACGTCGATCTGGCGGTCGCGCGCGAGGATCGGCGCGTTGATCATGTTCACGCCGCTCATCAGCGGCGACAGCAGGCCTTCGAGCAGACAGGCAGTGATCGGCCGCGTGTTGAGCTCCGTGACCTGCCCTTCGTACTCGATGGTGACCGACTTCAGACCCGATTCCGTCACCTGGCCCGCGAGGCTGCCGATCTGGCCGGCGAGCGTCATGTAGGGCTTCAGGCGCGGCGCATCCTCGGCGGAGACCGACGGCATGTTGAGCGCGTTCACGACGGCGCCGCTGTTGAGGTAGTCCGCCATCTGCTCGGCGATCTGCAGCGCGACCTTCTCCTGCGCTTCCGTCGTCGCGGCGCCGAGATGCGGCGTTGCGACGACCTGCTCCATGCCGAACAGGCTGTAGTCTGCGGGCGGCGGTTCCTGCGGAAACACGTCGACCGCCAGACCGCCGACCTTGCCGGATTCCAGCGCGGCCTTGATGTCGGCCTCGACGATCAGCTCGCCGCGCGCGCAGTTCACGATCAGAACGCCGTCGCGCATCTTGGCGAAAGCATCGGCGTTCAGGATGCCGGCGGTCTGTTCGGTCAGGGGCGTATGGAGCGTGATCACGTCCGCGCGGGCGAAGAGCTCGTCGAGCTCGACCTTTTCGATCCCGAGGTTCTCGGCATGCTCCGGCGTGAGGTACGGATCGGAGGCGATGACGCGCATCTTCAGACCGCGCGCGCGCTCGGCGACGATCGAGCCGATATTGCCGCAGCCGATGATGCCGAGCGTCTTGCCCGAAAGCTCGACGCCCATGAACTTGGATTTCTCCCACTTGCCGGCCTGCGTCGACGCGTTTGCGAGCGGGATCTGCCGCGCCAGCGCGAACATCATGGCGATGGCGTGCTCGGCGGTGGTGATCGAGTTGCCGAACGGCGCGTTCATCACGACGACGCCGCGGGCAGACGCGCCGTCGACGTCGATATTGTCGACGCCGATGCCGGCCCGGCCGATGACCTTCAGGATCGTCGCGGCGTCGAGAACGGCCGCCGTCACCTTGGTCGCCGAGCGGATGGCGAGGCCGTCATATTCGCCGATGCAGGCGATCAGCTCTTCCGGCTTCATGCCGGTGATCACGTCGGTTTCGATGCCGTTGGACTTGAAAATGTCGACGGCAGCAGTGCTCAGACTGTCTGAGATAAGAACTTTAGGCATGTGAATTTCCTGTCTGGAAGCTCAGGAGAGCTCTGCCTTGACGGACGCGTAGGCCCAGTCAAGCCATGGGAAAAGGGCTTCGAGATCCGAGGTCTCGACGGTGGCGCCGGCCCAGATTCGAAGGCCGGGCGGGGCATCTCGATAGCCGTTGATGTCGTAGGCGGCGTTCTCGGCTTCGAGCAGCGCGTCGATCTTCTTCGGCACCGACGCCTGCGCGTCCGCGTCGAGGCCCTCGAACCAGGGATCGACGATCTTCAGGCAGACCGACGTCGACGAGCGCACCGCCGGGTCGGCTGCAAGAAAAGCCGCCCAATCGGAATTTTCCACCCAGCCGGCGATGGCCGCGAGATTGCCCTCGCTGCGCGCGATCAGCCCCTTGAGACCGCCGACTTTGCCGCCCCAGGCGAGCCCGTCGAGCGCATCCTCGACGCAGACCATCGACGGGGTGTTGATGGTCTCGCCCCGGAAAATCCCTTCGATCAGCTTGCCGCCCGAAATCATGCGGAAGATCTTGGGCATCGGCCACGGCGGCGAATAGCCGAGCAGCCGGTCCACGGCCCGCGGCGACAGCGCGATCATGCCGTGCGCCGCCTCGCCGCCCATCACCTTCTGCCACGACCAGGTCACGACATCGAGCTTCCGCCACGGCAGGTCCATCGCGAACACGGCGGAGGTCGCGTCGCAGATGGCGAGCCCCTCGCGGTCGTCGGGGATCCAGTCGCCGTCGGGAACGCGCACGCCCGAGGTCGTCCCGTTCCACGTGAACACGGCGTCGCGCGCCGGATCCCACTGGGACAGGTCGGGAAGCTCGCCGTAGCCCGCCTCGAAGACACGGGTATCGTCGAGCTTGAGCTGCTTCAGGGTGTCGTTCACCCAGCCGGCGCCGAAGCTCTCCCAGGTGAAGAGATCCACGCCGCGCGGACCGAGCAGCGACCAGAGCGCCATTTCCACGGCGCCGGTGTCGGAGGCGGGAACGATCCCCAGCCGGTGATCCTCGGGTATGCCGAGCATTTCGCGGGACTGGTCGATCACGGCCTTGAGCCTCGCCTTGCCGGGCGACGACCGGTGCGACCGGCCCGTCAGGGCATCGGCGAGCGCCGCCTCGGACCAGCCCGGACGTTTGGCGCAGGGACCTGATGAAAAGCAGGGATTGGCCGGACGGATGTCCGGCTTGGAAGTCTGTTCTGTCATGTGTCGTCTCTCCCTCACAGAAGAGCAGCGACCCGTTGGGGGGTCGTGGCCCACTGACGAAACTATGTGCGGCGCACAAAAAAGGCAATCGATGTTTGCGGATTCCGTTTAGTCTGCGGTGTTTCGCCGCAAGACGAAACGCGGCATAACCCCGGAAACGCCGCCCACAGCCGGAATTTCATGACGCTCGACTAGGTCATCGCCTTTGCGGTCATCGCCGCCTCTCTCGTCCTCTTCGCGTGGGGAAAGCTTCGATACGACGTGGTGGCGATGCTGGCGCTTGTGGTCTCGGTGGCGACCGGGATCGTCCCCGCCGACAAGGCCTTCAGCGGTTTCGCCGATCCGGCGGTCGTCACGGTGGCCGCCGTCCTGATCATCAGCCAGGCCCTCCAGAGGTCGGGCGCCATCGGAATCCTCTCGGAATCCATCGGCAAGCTCTCGAGCAACGCCACCATCCAGATTACGGCCCCGACGGCGACCGTCGCGGTGCTGTCGGCGTTCATGAACAATGTCGGCGCGCTGGCGCTGATGCTGCCTGTCGCCCTGCAGGCCGCGAGCGCGGCGAATATACCGGCGTCCCGCGCCCTCATGCCGCTCGCGTTCGGATCGCTGCTCGGCGGGCTCGCGACGCTGATCGGCACGCCGCCGAACATCATCATTTCGAGCTACCGGGCCGAGGCGCTCGGCGGCTCCTTCGGCAACGGCGGCGGTTTCGGAATGTTCGACTTCGCGCCGGTCGGCGCCCTCGTCGCCGTCGCTGGCGTTGCGTTCTTCTCGCTGATCGGCTTCCGGCTCATCCCGCACCGCGAGAGCGGCGACCGCGCGCGCGAAGAGCTGATGAAGATCGACGAGTACGTCACCGAACTGGAAGTTCCGGAAGGGTCCGGGCTGATCGGCAAGCCCATTCGCGAGCTCGTCGTGCTCGCCGACGGCGACGTCTCGGTGGTCGCGATCGAACGCCACGGCCAGAAAGACCTCGCCCCGCCCTGGTATACGCGCATGGAAGCGGGCGACCGGCTGATCATCGAAGGCGACACCGATTCGATCGCGCTGGCGACCGAGCAGTCGAGGTTCACGCTGGTCCCCGACCAGCAGATAAATTCGAAGACGCTCGCCTCGGACGACGTCATGGTGATCGAGGCGGTCGTCAACCCGGGCTCCCGCCTCGACGGGCGGACGGCGCGCGGGCTCCGCATCAACTCGCGCTACAGCGTCAACATTCTCGCCGTCGCCCGGCAGGGCCGGCCGATCCGGGACCGGATCGGTCACATCCGATTTCGCGCGGTCGACGTGATCCTGATCCAGGGGCCGGAACAGGTGATTTACGAGGCGCTCAATTCGCTCGGCTGCCTGCCGCTCGCCGAACGCAACATTGCGATCGGCGGCAGCCGCAGTTTCCTGCCGCTCGGCGTCTTCGCCGCCGCGATCGCCGTCGCCGCCTTCGGCCTGCTGCGCATCGACGTCGCGTTCGTCTCCGCGGTCGTGGTGCTGGTCGCCGCCGGGCTGTTTCCGATCCGCGACCTGTACGACAGCGTCGAATGGCCGGTGATCGCCCTGCTGGGCGCTTTCCTGCCGGTCGGCGCGGCCCTCGATCATACCGGCGCGACGGGCTTGCTCGCGAACGGGCTTACATAGACCGCCGACGGGATGCCTGTCTGGGTACTGCTCGCCGCCATCATGACGCTCGCGGCGCTGCTCAGCGCCGTGATCAACAACGCCGCGACCGCGGTGTTGATGGCGCCGATCGCCGTGTCGGTGGCGAAGCTCATCGACGCGCCTGTCGACGCTTTCCTGATGGCGGTCGCGATCGGCGCTTCGAGCGCATTCCTGACGCCGATCGGACACCAGTCGAACATGCTGGTGATGGGACCGGGCGGATATCGTTTCGGCGACTACTGGCGCCTGGGCCTCCCGCTGACCGTCGTGACCTTCGCGGTTGCGACGCCACTCCTGATGCTTTTCTGGGGCGGCTGATCCGGGCGCGAACGAATTGGACTAAGCTGGCCCCTCACGGAGAGACGATACCGCCATGCCGATACAGCTATACGAACTCGTCGGAAAGGACGACCGCCGCTTCAGCCCCTATTGCTGGCGCACCCGGATGGCGCTGGAGCACAAGGGTCTCGCCTACGAGACGATTCCCGTTCGGTTTACCGACAAGGATCTCATCGCCTTTTCCGGGCAGGAGCGCGTGCCCGTCATCCGCGACGGCGAAACCGTGGTCTCCGATTCGTGGGCGATCGCGGAATATCTCGAGGAGACCTATGCGGACGCGCCGTCGCTGTTCGGCGGCGAAACGGGCCATGGGCTCGCGCGGTTCCTCAATGCCTGGACCGACCGCGCGCTCCATCTCGCCCTGATCCGGCTCGTCGTCGCCGACATTCTCGACCACGTGGATCCGGCCGACCGCGACTATTTCATCGAAAGCCGGTCGGCCCGGTTCGGAAAGCCGCCGGCGGAGGTGCAGACGCGTTCCGAGGACGATCTGAAACAGTTCGCCAATGCGGTCGGCGTCGTCCGAGCCGCTCTCGACGGGCAGGATTTCCTGTCGGGTGCCGCGCCGGCCTACGGCGACTACATCGTCTTCGGCGCGTTCGCCTGGGCGCGCGGGATCAGCGACTTTCCGCTGCTGGAGACGGACGACCCCGTCCGGGCATGGCGCGAACGCCTGCTCGACCTGTACGGCGGCATGCCGCGGTCGGTGCCCGGATACGACGTCTGACGCCGTTTCCGATGCGGCGAATGGGCCTATACTGTCGCTGACATGGACGAAAAGCCGCACATCCTGGTCGTCGACGACGACACGAGGCTCCGGGAACTTCTCAGCCAGTATCTCGGCGAGAACGGATTCCTCGTCACCACGGCGGAAGACGCCTCCGCCGCGCGCGCCAAGATGCGCGGTCTGGCGTTCGATCTTCTCGTCGTCGACGTGATGATGCCGGGCGAGAACGGGCTCGAATTGACGGAATCGCTCCGGATGACATCCTCCGTTCCGATCCTGATCCTGACGGCGATGGGCGATTCGGACGATCGGGTCCACGGGCTGGAGCGCGGCGCCGACGACTACCTGACGAAACCGTTCGAGCCGCGCGAGCTCGTGCTGCGGATCGAATCGATCCTGCGCCGCGCCGCGCCGCCGCCGGCGACCGGCACGATCCGCATGGGCGACTGCAGTTTCGATCTCGGGCGCCGCGAACTGCGGCGCGCCGACGCCATGGTTCGGCTGACGACGATCGAGGCGAACCTTCTGACGACGCTTGCCCGCAGCCCGGGCGCGATCCTGTCCCGGGACGATCTCCTCCGCCAGTGCAACATCGACGGCGGCGAACGGACCGTCGACGTGCAGGTCACGCGGCTGCGCCGGAAGATCGAGCTCGACCCGCGCGAACCGCGCTACCTGCAGACCGTCCGGGGCCAGGGCTATGTCCTGCTTCCCGACTGATCCGGCGGCAGGCAGGCGATGACCGGCGCCCGGTTCCGCATCGCGCTGAAGCGCTACCTGCCGAAGTCCTTTCTGGGGCGGTCGATCATGATCATCATCACGCCGCTGATCGTGGTGCAGGTCGTCTCGACATGGATCTTCTACGACCGTCACTGGGACACCGTTACGCGCCGGCTGGCGGATTCCGTCGCGACCGAGATCGCTCTCATCATAAACACGCAGAGCTATTTCCGCGGGTCGGAAGAACCGGTCTGGGCGCAGAACTTCGCCTCCGAGCTCGGCTTCGCGATCAGTTTCCGGCCCGGCGAAATCCTGCCGAACGCGCCGCCGGTTCTCGGCACCGGCATTCTGGACACGCGGCTCGCAAACGCCGTGCGCGAACGCGTCCGGCGGCCGTTCCAGATCGACACGTGGAGCCACGACCGGCTGGTCCAGATGAAGATCCAGCTGCCCGACGGGGTGATGGAAGTCTTCGTCCCGCGCGAGCGCCTGTTCAGCTCGACGACCTACCTGTTCGTCATGTGGATGGTGGGAACGTCGCTGCTGCTGTTCGCCGTCGCCACGATGTTCATGCGCAACCAGGTCCGGCCGATACGCCGGCTGGCCGCCGCGGTGGACGATTTCGGCAAGGGCCGCGAGGTCCCGGACTTCCGCCCCGAGGGCGCGACGGAAATCCGCCGGGCCGCCGCGGCGTTTGAACGGATGAGAAGCCGGATCCAGAACGCGCTGACGCAGCGGACCGAGATGCTCGCCGGCGTGTCGCACGACCTGCGGACGCCGCTGACGCGCATGAAGCTCCAGCTCGCGATGCTGGGCGATACGAAGGAAGCGAACGAACTGAAGGAAGACCTGCGCGAGATGGAGATCATGGTCGAGGAGTTCCTCGCGTTCGCCCGCGGCGAAGGGACGGAGGAAGCGATCGACGCCGACGTCGGCGACATCATCGACGGGATCGCCGAATCGGTCGCGACCGAAGGCCGGACCCTCGACGTCGAAACCGCGGGCGACCTGTTCATCCCCGTGCGCCCCAACGCCTTGCGGCGCTGCCTGACCAATCTCGTCAGCAATGCGCTGACCCATGCGGATCGCGTCACGCTGACGGCCGTCCGAAAGCCCGCGGTCGTCGAGATTTCGGTCGACGACGACGGCCCCGGCATTCCGCCGCACGAACGCGAAGCGGTCTTCAAGCCCTTCTATCGTCTGGATGCCTCGCGGAATCCGAACACCGGCGGAACGGGGCTCGGGCTCTCGATCGCCCGCGATCTGGCGCGCGGCCATGGCGGCGACGTTACGCTGGGGGAATCGCCGATGGGCGGCCTGCGCGCGACGGTGCTCATCCCGGTCTGATTCGGATCGCGCGCCGGGACGGGAACGGACCGGAACCGCGATCTAAGGAATCTCAGAACAGGCGGGCGCCGTTCGCCACCGGCCGGTCGATGTCGACCAGCACGACCTCGCCGTCCCCGTCGGGAAAGCCGAGGACGAGGACTTCGGACATGAACTTGCCGATCTGCTTCGGCGGAAAGTTCACCACCGCGGCGACCTGCCGGCCCGGAAGCGTGTCGGGCTCGTAATATCGGGTGATCTGGGCGGACGTCTTCTTTTCGCCGATCTCG